>NZ_JBAMDH010000018.1:0-129704 GCF_036961685.1 Massilia sp. DD77 | reverse complement strand
GCCCGCCGAGCTGCTGGACGCCCTGCGCAGCGGCCGCGCCCGCGCCGACCTCGATCCGGAACTGGTGGACGACGACGGCTATCCGCTCCTGAGTCTGCGCGCCGAGGACGCGCTCGCCGACGCCGAAGCAGCGTACAAGGGCGAGATCGCGGCCTGGCTGGCGGCTGGCGGCATGCCTGACCCGCAGTGGAATCCGGAACAGTGGCGCGCCCTGCTGCTCGCCTCTCCGGTCGCCGCCGAGCTGGCCCTGCACGCGGCCGCGCATCCGCAGGCGGCGCTGCCGGACAGCGGCGCCGGTGCGCCCATGCTGCAGGTACGCGCCGCCCTGGCCGGCGACTGGAGCGAGCAGCAGCGCGCCGCGGCGGCGGGGTGGCTCGCCCATATCGCGGCCCAGGCCGGATGGCCCGCTGGACGCATCCATGCCGTGGCGGCGCAGCACTCCAGCGCGGCCGTGCTGGCTGGCCTGGCCGGCCAGGGCGCCGCCGGCGAAACCATATTGGCCATCGTGCTTGCATGCGCATCGCGCATCGGTGAGGACAGCGTCGAGGCGCTGGCGCGCCAAGGCGCCCTGTTCGGCGCCGCCCGGCCGCAGGGGCGGATGCCCGGCGAAGGCGCGGCGGGCGTGCTGCTGGCCGACGCAGCGCAAGCCGCCTTGTTCGGCACCCGTGGGGCGATGCTGCAAACGACGCTCGCACCGTACCAAGATGCTGCCGGCAAGCCCGATGCGGGCCCGCTGAGCCGGGCCGCCGCGCCGCTGCTGGCGGACGGCGCCACGCAGGCCGGCGCCCTGTTTGCCGACACCGGGCACCGCACGGCCCGGGTCATAGAGCTGATGGAGTTCGCCCGCGCCGCGACGCCTGAGCTGGACGCGGGGACCGAGGTGCTCGGCGCCGGGCGGGCCTGCGGCGATTGCGGCGACGTGCCCTTCCTGGCGGCGCTGGCCCTGGCCCATCACCACGCTACCGAGGCCGGCGACGCGGCCCTGTGCGTGAGCAACGAAGATCCCCTGCAACGCGTGGCGGCGCTGATACGTCCGGCCGCCCTGCATTCCTGAACGAGCAACCGAGTATCCGATGATGCAAACACTGAAGCAGTTCCTGACCACCCGCACCAGCATGACCCTGGCCGGCGCCCTCGCCCTCGCCGCCTTGCTGTGGATCGCTTCCTCCCTGCTCGGCCTGCCCGCGACCTGGGCCTGGGCCATCTTCCTGGGCGCGCTGCTGGCCGGCGCCGCCGCCTGGCTGTGGCGCTGGCGCCGCCGGCGCCGCGCCGGCGCGCAACTGGGCGAGATGCTGGAGCAGCAGGCCACGCCCGCGCCCGTGCTCAAGGCCAGCCCGGCCCAGCGCCAGGAACAGGAAGAGATCCGCCAGCGCATGCTGGACGCGATCGCCACCATCAAGGGCTCGAAGCTGGGCCAGCTGTCGGGCGACGCGGCACTGTACGAGCTGCCCTGGTACATGGTCATCGGTAACCCGGCGGCCGGCAAGAGCACGGCCATCGCGAGCTCGGGCCTGCAGTTCCCCTTCGCCGACAGCAAGGTGGTGCACGGCGTCGGCGGCACCCGCAACTGTGACTGGTTCTTCACCACCGACGGCATCCTGATCGACACCGCCGGGCGCTACGCGGTGCACGAGGAAGACCGCGCCGAGTGGTTCGGCTTCCTGGCGCTGCTCAAGAAGCACCGCAAGAAGGCGCCGATCAACGGCGTGATCATCGCGGTCAGCGTGGCCGAACTGGCGGGCAACCGTCCCGAGTTCGCGATCAACCTGGCCAAGAACCTGCGCCAGCGCGTGCAAGAGCTGACCGAGAAGCTCGAGGTCCATGCGCCGGTCTATGTGGTGTTCACCAAGGCCGACCTGATCACCGGCTTCAGCGAATTCTTCCAGGACGCCGAGCGGGGCGAGCGCGACCGCGTGTGGGGCGCGACCCTGCCCTACAACCAGAACGCCAGCGGCCAGCAGGTGCTGGACCAGTTCGACGCCCGCTTCGACGAACTGTACGAGGGCCTGAAGGACATGAGCGCGGCCAACATGGCCCTGCAGTGGCGCGAACGCATGCCGTCCGGCGTGTTCACCTTCCCGCTCGAGTTCTCGCACGTCAAGGCGCCGCTGCGCTCCTTCATCGCTACCCTGTTCGAGGAAAACCCCTTCCAGTTCAAGCCGGTGTTCCGTGGCTTCTACTTCACGAGCGCGCTGCAGGAAGGCGAGCCGGTGTCGGCCTCGTCACGCCGCGTGGCCCAGCGTTTCGACATCCGCCTGCAGCCGCATGAGCACGAGGACACGGTCCAGCAGCAGGGCTACTTCCTGCTTAACCTGTTCCGCAAGGTGATCTTTGCCGACAAGGACCTGGTGGCGCAGTACGCCAGCCCGGCCAAAACCCGCATGCGCCAGGCCGCCTTCGTCGCCGGCGTCGCGCTGGCCGGCCTGGCCCTGGGCGGCTGGACCTGGTCGACCATGAACAACCGCCAGCTGGTGGCCAATGTCGAGGCCGACCTGGTGCAGGCCGCGCGCGTCCAGGCCAGGGGCGTTGACCTGCAGTCGCGCTTCGAGGCCCTGCAGATCCTGCAGGACCGCATCGAGCAGCTGGAAGCCTACCGCGAAGATCGGCCGCTTTCGCTCAGCCTGGGCCTGTACCAGGGGGCCTACCTGGAGCGCAAGCTGCGCGAGGAATACTTCAGCGGCGTGCGCGACATCATGCTCAAGCCGGTCGGCGAGGCGCTGGAAGGCTTCCTGGCCGACGTCAACCGCAACGCGGCCCAGCTCCAGCCGTCCACCCGTGGCGGCGCATCGCCGGTCGCGGCGGCCGTCGATCCCGAGATTTCCCAGCAGTTCAAGGACGCCTCGCCGACCAGCAGCGAGGACGCCTACAACGCGCTCAAGACCTACCTGATGCTGGCCGACCCGGCGCGCGCCGAAGGCGCCCACCTGAACGACCAGCTCACCCGCTTCTGGCGCAACTGGCTCGACGCCAACCGCGGCGCCATGCCGCGCGAGCAAATGATCCGCAGCGCGGAACGCATCATTTCCTTCCACCTGGCGCAGATCCAGGACGTCGCCTGGCCGCGCATCGAGCCCAAGCTGGCCCTGGTCGACCAGACCCGCGACAACCTGCGCCGCGTGGTGCGCGGCATGCCGGCGCGCGAACGGGTCTACGCCGACGTCAAGGCGCGCGCCGCCACCCGTTACCCGACCATGACCGTGGCCCGCATCGTGGGCGAGCAGGACAAGGAACTGGTGCTGGGCAGCTATGCCATTCCCGGCACCTTCACGCGCGCCGCCTGGGAAGGGTTCGTGCAGGACGCCTTCCGCGACGCCGCCAACCGAGAGCTGCAAAGCGCCGACTGGGTGCTCAAGACGGCCGCCCGCGACGACCTGACCCTGGAAGGCAGCCCGGAACAGATCCAGAAGGTGCTGGTGGAGCTGTACAAGACCGAGTACGCCAAGGAATGGCAGAAATTCCTGCAGGGCGTCACGGTGCGCGAGCTGGACGGCTTCGACGCCGCCGCCGGCGCCATGAACCGCCTGGGCGACCCGCAGACTTCGCCGATCGGCAAGCTGGTGGCCACCGTGTACGAGCAAACCTCGTGGGACAACCCGACGCTGGTCGACGCCGGCATCGAGCGCGCCCAGCGCGGCGCCATGGCCTGGTTCCGCGAGACCATCCTGCGCCAGAAGCCCTCGCAGGTGAACATCAGCATTCCCGCCGGCGGCGCCACCCAGAACGCCGCCCTGCCGCTCGGTCCTGTCGGCCGCGAGTTCGCCGGCGTGGCGCGCATGGTGGTCAGCAAGGACAACAACGCCTCGCTGATGCGCGGCTACCTGGATCATATGTCGCGCCTGCGCGGCCGTTTCAACACCATCAAGAACCAGGGCGACCCCGGCCCCGGCGCCAAGCAGCTGATGCAGCAGACCCTGGACGGCAGCGGCTCCGAGCTGGCCGACGCGCTCAAGTACGTGGACGAGCAGATGCTGACCGGGATGGGCGACGCGCAAAAGCAGGCCATCCGCCCGCTGCTGGTGCGTCCGCTGATGCAGGGCTTCGCGGTGATCGTCAAGCCGGCCGAGGCCGAGATCGACAAGGTCTGGGCGGCCCAGGTGCTGACGCCCTTCCGCCAACGCCTGGCGCCCAAGTACCCGTTCTCGGCCGAATCGCGCCTGGAGGCGAGCAGCCAGGAGATCGGCGAGGTGTTCGGCCCGGGCGGCGCGATCGCCAAGTTCTTCGACACCACCATCGGCCCGCTGGTGGTGCGCCGGGGCGACACCCTGAGCGCCCGCACCTGGGCCGACATGGGCATCCGCCTGGCGCCCGGCGTGGCCGCCAGCTTCCCCGGCTGGGTGGCGCCGCTCACGGGCGGCTCCGTCGCCAACGTGGCGGCCGCCACAGCGGGCGAGGAACAGACCATGTTCGACCTGCAGGCGCTGGGCGCCAGCGGCGCCACCGAATTCACGATCGAGATCGACGGCCAGGCGCTGCGCTGGCGCGGCCAGCCCCAGCCCTGGGTCCACATGGCCTGGCCGAGCGCTTTCGGGACTCCCGGCGCGCGCATCACTGCCATCACGCCGCAGGGCCGCACCGTCACCCTGCTCGACGAAGCTGGGCGCTTCGGCCTCAAGACCATGGTCGAGGCCTCGAACCGCAAGCGCAAGGACGGCGGCGTGTTCGAGCTGACCTGGTCCGGCGAAGGCGTGAGCGTGACTGCGAACCTGAAGGTGATCGGCACCCGCAAGGCGGTGGCCGCGCCGCCGCCCTCGGGGCAAAGCTTCAAGCGCCTACGCCTGCCCGAGACGGTGATCGCTGCCGCGCCGGCTGGAGCGGCGCAATGAGCCGCGCCGTCACCAGCGCCACCGCCGCCAGCGTCGGTTATTTCGGCAAGGTCCCCAGCCGCGGCGACTTCGTCAAGGGCAGCGACAACCCGGCCCTGATCAAGGTGCTGGACGACTGGCTGGCGCGCGCCATGGACCTGGTCAGCACCGACGCCCGCTGGAAACTCAGCTACGACGCGATGGCGCCGCTGCATTTCGCCATCATCGGCCCGCGCCGCCGCCACGCGATCGCCGGCCACATCGTCGCCAGCGCCGACCAGTCCAGCCGCCGCTTCCCCTTCCTCATGATGAGCGCACTGGAGGTGAGCGAGCCTTCGGCCTTTGTGCCCGATTCACCGCTGGTGCTGAACCGCCTGTGGAACCGGCTCGCCTCGCTCTCCAGCGGCGTGCTCAGCGCACCGGATGCCACGGCGCCGCTGCAAGCGGCCGCCGGCCAGGCCATCGAACTGGACCTGCGCACTTCCGCCTACGACGCCGCCTTCGCCGACTTCCTCGAGGTGCAGACGGTGGGCGGCCTGCAGGGCATGCTGGCCCAGGCCGGCTACGAGGGTTCGGTGCGCCAGCTACTGCTGGCCCTGGGCATGCTCCTGCAACCGGTGCTGGCCAGCAGCTCCAGCCGGCTCGAAAAGAGCCTGCTGCTGCCGCTGCCGCAAGACCCCATGTACCGCAGCCTGGTGGCGGCCTACTGGATGCACGTGATCACGCCCTTCCTGGCGCGCGCCGACTTCGAGCTGGCGCTCTTCCTCACCCGCATCGCCGACCGGCCGGCGCTGGTGCTGGGCTTCAGCGGCGCCTCGGCATCCACCCTGCACGCCATCATCGACCCGCGCGCCGCGCTCGAACGCCACATCGGCTTCGAGGAGCTGGACTGGGTCGAGGACCAGGTCGACGACGACTATGCGGTCAGGAAGCTGTCGACCTACCTGGCGCAATCCGAGCTCTCGCTGAAGTCCGCCCTCGATTCGCTATGCACTGCTTTTATCGGAACCTGAACATGGCAAGACTGCTCATCCTCCTCATTTCCCTGTCTGCCCTGGCCGCCGGCGCATCCGCCCAGGCCCAGGGCCCCGCTCCCCAACCCGGACAGGTGCTGGCCGCCGGCACCGTGCCCGACGAAGCAACCAAGGCCGGCGTGCTGGCCAGGCTGCGCGAACTGTACGGCGAAGAGCGCGTGGTCGACCAGATCTCCGTCGGCCAGGTCGCCACGCCGGCGAACTGGAACGGCTACGTCGGCAAGCTGCTGTCGCCCGAATTAAAGCAGATCTCGCGCGGCCAGCTCAGGATCGACGGCACCACGGTCAGCCTGCGCGGCGAGGTCGCGAGCGAAGCGCAGCGCCAGAAGATCGCCAGCGCAGCGGCGGCAAGCCTGAACCCGACCTATACCGTCAACAACGGCTTGCGGGTCGCGAGCGCCGACCAGGGCGTCCTCGACAGCGCGCTGGCCAACCGCACTGTGGAATTCGAGAGCGGCAAGGCGGCCCTCACCCCGGCGGGGCGCGCCATCCTGGACGAGATGATCCGCGCCATGCAAAAGGTGAAGGGCCGCAAGGTCGAGATCATCGGCCACACCGACAATGTGGGACTGCCCGCCACCAACCACGGCCTGAGCCAGGCCCGGGCGGAAGCCGTGAAGACCTACCTGGCGAGCCGCGGCATCAACGGCGACCTGCTGACGGCCTCCGGCCAGGGCGCCGACCGGCCCGTGGCCGGCAACGACACCGCCGAGGGCCGCGCGCGCAACCGCCGTATCGAATTCCGGATCGCGCAGTAAGCGCCCCGCATCACTACGACATTGTCAGAGGATCCAGCATGTTTACAGCAGAGCAGCTACTCCAGCCGGTCAGCGCCGCCCAGCCGGCGGGCGCCGACCTGGCGTTCTCGCCGGAGATGGACGCCATCGCCCATGCCCGCAAGTTCGACGACCCGTCGCTCGACCAAGGCGAATGGGTCACCCAGCTGAAGGAAGCCGACTGGGACTTCGTGGTGCAGCGCTGCGCCGCCCTGCTGGCCGGCGCCAGCAAGGACCTGCGCCTGGGCGTGTGGCTGGCCGAGGCGGCCGCCAAGCGCCACCACCTGGCCGGCCTGGCCGAGGGCCTGCGCGTGACGGCGGGCCTGGTCGAGCATTTCTGGGACCAGGGCTTGTATCCGGAAGCGGAAGACGGCGACCAGGAGCAGCGCATCGGCAACCTTGCCTGGCTGCTGGCGCGCATTCCGGCCTTGCTGAAGGAGATCCCGGTCACCGACGGCAATGGTAGCGCCTGGACCCTGCTCGACTTCGAAGTGGCGCGCAAGGCCAACCTCGATGATGGCCGCCCCCTGGCCGAGATGGAGGCGGCGCGCCGCAACAGCTCCGCCGCCTTCCGCGAGGCTTTCGCGGCCGACGCGCAGTCCTGCATGGACGCCCTGCTGGGGTTGGAGCGCGCGGTCGACGCCCGGCTCGGCAACGACGCGCCGGCCTTCGTCGCGGCGCGCGATGCGATCGCCAGCCTGCTCGGGCTGATGCCCGCCGCCCCGACCGTGGCCACGGCCTCCATGGAAACCACCGAACACGGCGCCATGCCAATCGCCCTGCGCAACGACGCGCCGGCGACCGTCATCCACGCCGGCCCGCCGGGAGCGATCACCTCGCGCGCCCAGGCGCTGACCCAGCTGCGCGCGATTGCGGAATTCTTCCGCCGTACCGAGCCGCACAGCCCGGTGTCCTACTTCGCGGACAAGGCGGCCAATGCAGGAGAACAGGACCTGCACACCTGGCTGCGCTCCGTGGTCAAGGACTCGTCCTCGCTGGCCCACATCGAGGAGCTGCTCGGCGTTCAGCCGCGGCAGGATTGAGGCCGCTCATGTCCGCATTCGCCGATCCCTCCCTGGTGCAGTCCGTCATGGCGGCGCTGTCGACCTGGACCCAGTCCACGCGCCTGCTCCGTCTGCACACGCCGCTCGGGCTAGACACGCTGCTGGCCGAATCGCTGCATGGCGAGGAAGCCATCGACGCCCGCTACCTGCTGCGCGTGTCGGCCCTGTCGACCGACGCCTCGCTGGCGCTCAAGTCCCTTCTCGGCCAGCCGGTGCTGCTGGAGCTGGCGGCCGGCCCCGGGATGCCGGACCGCCACTTCCACGGCCACGTCACCGCTGCCGAGCTGACCGGCGCCAACGGCGGCCTGGCGCGCTATGTCCTGCACATCGAGCCCTGGACCGCCTTCCTGGCGCTGGGGCGCGACAGCCGGGTGTTCCAGGACATGTCGGTGCCGGACATCATCGACGCCGTGTTCGGCGCGTGGTCCGGCAAGGGCCGGCTGGCGCCGAGCTGGCGCATCGATGCCCTGCGCTCGGACTACCCACTGCGCAGCCTGGCCACCCAATACCAGGAAAGCGACCTCGCTTTCGTGCAGCGCCTGATGGCAGAGGAAGGCCTGTTCGCCTTTTTCGAACATGCGGGCGACACGGCCAGCCCGTCGTTCGGCGCCCATACCCTGGTGATCGCCGACAGCAACGACGCGTTCAAGCCGAACGCGCAGTCGGCCGTGCGCTTCACCCAGCCGGGGGCCGTCATGTCCGCCGACAGCGTCGACCGCTGGCGCCTCGAGAGCCGCTTGGGCACCAATGCCGTCGCCCTGCGCAGCTGGGACTACCGCAGCCGCTCGCCGCGCATCACCGGCGCCTCGTCCGCCGCCAAGCTTGACCTGGCGAGCGAAGACGTGCCCGGTGTGTATGCCTACCCGGACCGCGCGCATGGCGAGCGCATAGCCGAGCGCCAGCTGCAGGCGCTCGAGGCCGCCAAGGAAGTCCACGTGGGCGCCGGCACGGTACGCAGCTTCGTGCCCGGCACCACGTTCACGCTCGCCGACCACGGCCGCGAGGACATCAGCGGCCAGGACTTCCTGATCGTGCGCGTGCGCCACCTGGCCCACAATAATCTGGACGCCGAGACCTCGTCCCGGCTGGTCCGGCAACTCGGGCGCGACCCGGTGGCGGCCCTCGGCGCCGAGGAGCTGGCCGGCAGCCTGCACGCGAGCGGCGCGCGGATCGCCGAGCGACCCGTGTACCGTAACCGTTTCGATGCGATCCGCCGTAGCACGCCTTACCGCGCCAGCCGCTTGGACGGCCATGGCCGCCTGCTCCATCCGCGCCCCACCGTCCAGGGCCAGCAGACGGCGATCGTCGTCGGACCGGCCGGCATGCCCGTGTACACCGACCGCGACCACCGCATCAAGGTCCAGTTCCACTGGCAGCGCGGCGCCGCCAGCCATAATCGCCTCGACCATCCCAGCCCGGACGGCCATGCCGGCGCCCCGGCCAACGAACAAGCCGGCACCTGGGTGCGCGTAGCCACGCCCCTGGCCCCGGTGGCCGGCGCCAACTGGGGCAGCCATGCGCTGCCGCGCGTGGGCCAGGAAGTGCTGGTCGACTTCCTGGACGGGAATATCGACCGGCCGGTCGTGATCGGGGCCGTCTACAACGGCGCCGGCGCGGAGGATGCGCAGCATAACCGGGTGCAGGCCGGCGCCGGCGCAGCCACCGGCAACGCCAATCCCTGGTTCCCCGGCAAGGCCGACGGCCACGCCCACCCGGCGGCGCTGTCGGGCCTGAAAAGCCAGGCGCTCGCCGACAGCGCCTCGGGCGGCGGCGCCTACAGCCAGCTGGTGTTCGACGACAGTCCCGGGCAGGCCAGGGCTGCCCTGCAGCGCCATGCCAAGCCCCATGAAGGCAATGCGGAGCTGAACCTGGGCTTCCTGCGCCATCAAAGCGACAACCAGCGCCTGGACCCGGCCGGCTTCGGGGCCGAACTCAAGACCCAGGACAGCCTGGCCTTGCGCGCGGGACGCGGCCTGCTGATCAGCACCGAGCCGGGATCCACCGGAGCGCCCCTGCTCGATGCCGCGGAAGCCGTCATGCAGGTCGAAAGCACCCACGCCATGCAGGCCGCGCTGGCCGAGACGGCGCGCAAGCACAAGGCGGTGTTCGCAGATGATCCTGCGCCAGACCAGCTGCCCGCCGTCGCGGCGCTGGCCCACACGGCCAAGGTGCTGGGCACCAGCCAGTCGACCGCGTTCTCCGACGCCCAGCTCCAGCTGTCGTCGCCCGCCGGGATCGCCGCCGTGACGCCGGCCTCGACGATCATCTCGGCAGGCGCCACCAGCAGCATCGGCGCCGCCCAGGACATCAACTTCGCCTCCCAGGGCAATGCCTTCCACAGCGTCCGGAGCGGCATTACCTTGTTCACCTATGGAAAAGCGACCAGCACCGCCAAGCCGAACCAGGAAACCGGCATCCGCCTGCACGCGGCCAGCGGGAAGTTCAGCAGCCAGAGCCAGTCGGGGCCGACGCGCCTGACGGCGGACAAGACGCTGACCGTGGCCAGCGTCGAGAAGAACGTGCAGGTCGCGGCCGCGAAGCATGTCCTGCTCACCGCGCAAGGAGCATGGATCAAGCTCGAAGGCGGCAATATCGAGATCCACGGACCTGGCACGATGGCGTTCAAGGCCAGCATGAAGGAACTGGCCGGGCCGCAGAGTAGTTCGCCCGAGCTGCCGGCCTTGCCGCAACCCGGCCAGGTCGGCAACTTCCTCGAGCTGAACTACCGCTGGGACGACATGCAGCCCATGGTCGGCGCGCCCTACAAGGTGGTGTTCGAGAATGGCACCAGCCTTGCCGGCAAACTCGATGCGCGCGGCTTTGCTCGGCTTGAGAACGTGCCTGCGGGCGCCGCGCTGGTCAGCTACGGCGAAGACGAACGCGAGGCCCAGCCACGCCGCCAGCGCAAGCCCAACGCCCTGCTCGGCGCCAAGCCGGCCAGCGACGAGGAGGCGCAGCGGCTGCTGGAGCAGTACCTAGCGCAGGAGGACGCCCATTACAAGGAAAACTACTTCCCCGACGAGCTCGACGACCTGGCAGCGGCCATGGACGACGAGGCAGGTGATCTCGACTACGATTTCCACTATGACGACTACCGCTACGATGACGAGGATACGACCGCACAGCGCCAGGAGGAACGCAGCTACCGCGAGCTGCACGAGGGAGAACACGACACGGATGACGCGGACGACGCGGCAGGAGAACAGGCATGAGCGGCGCGGCCCCCGCTAGGCGCGCCATCCGGCAGGCGGATGCGGGCATCGGCGCCTGGCTGGGTGGACTGGTCACCGGTGCCGGCTCATCCCCTTCGCACATCATCGTGACCGCCGTCCTGGGGGTCATCCCCGGCGTCGGCCAGGCCATGGATGCCCGCGACCTGATCCTGGGCGTGATCGCCATCTCGAAGTCGCCCGCCAGCGTAATGGCCTGGGCCGACCTGGTGATCAGCCTGATCGGCTGCATTCCCGCCGCCGGCGACGCGCTCAAGGCCGGTTTCAAGCTCATGAAACAGGGCCACAGTTTCGGCCGCATCCTGGAAGCGGTCTCGCCCAAGCTGCGTGGGAACGTCGAGCGCTTCATGCGCAACCTCGACTGGGGCATGCTGACCAGGCATGCGAAATCGCTGTTCGGGCGCACCATGGACGCCTTCATCGACGCCATCGACAGCTGGATGGTGAAGGTGGTGGCTGGCCGCGGCGAGGTGGCGCAGATGATCGCGGAGCTGCGCGCCATTCAGCGGCGCGGACCGCAGATGATTGATAGCGCCTTCGCCGAGCTCAAGAAGATGCACGCCCGGATGCTTGGACATGATCTGCCGAGGAACACGGCAGCTGTGACGCCGACTGCGTCGCGACCACGGCCTCCGGCGTCCAGGTCTGCCGCGTCCACAGGAACACGCACGCGCGCGTCCGCACCCTCGCCGACAGGCAGGGTAAGTACCCGTCCTCCGGTCCAGGAGAGGAGTGCCCGGGCGCAGACCAACAACGCGACTACGAGTACGCGCAAAGCCGCAAAGAAGAAAAAGCAGTCCTGGCGCAGCGGCATTCCCGCCGAGCACATCACCGATTATTATGTGCGTCGTAAGCACGCGCACTTTCGAAAGGCGAACAATAGCGGGCGTCTCATCGAAGAGCATAGCCTTCCACACAATGGCTTAGACCACCTGTGGCATAACAATGCGGGGGGAAGGCCGTTCGTGGTAGGAGAAACGAAGTCGAGCATCTTCGACTCCTTCGCTCTGCTCGGGGCGCTGCCGGCCGAGCTAAGGGATGCTTTCGACGTCCTGCGTGAAAACGAGGCAGCCAACCCGACCAAAAGCGGCCAACCCAATATTTTCCATAGCGAGGAGCGCGACAGGCTTGCCAATCGCCGGGTCAGGATAGGAGAAACTGAACAGGACGAAAAAGAAGTCAGCAAAGGACTTAACAGACCGAACCCGGATACGGGCCTGGCGACACAAATGAGCCACAAGTGGATATTCAATAAGCTGAGATCAGAGAACCTGACCACGCAAGGAGCCAAACTAACCCGGCTTATCCGTGACTGGCGAGATGACGACGACACCACGTGCCCCTACTTTCGCTGGATTTCGCTAGTCACCGGGAGGCAGTTGCACAAGCACAGGCAGTCCGGCGGCGCCAATCATGAAGTACAAACCATACTCAATCTTCCCGATAATATTCTTGACAGATAATATGCTTGAGCTTCTTTCGACATCACGCTTTAACGCCAACAAACGGGAACTACTCCTCGATTACGCCGCATATGCGGACGAAGCGGGGGATCTGATCCCACGTATTCCCAAAGCCGCCAAGAAGCTGTCGGACCGCGAATGGGTAAGTACGAAAGACGCGGCGACACTTCTGCGCCTGACCGACGGCCGGACGCATTATGCACTCGACCTCCTGACTCTCAGCTATTCCGCTGGGTCTGATGTGTCCTCCCTGCGAGATTTCTATCCGACCGTCCTGGCATTCTTCGAGGAGTACGGCCTCTATTCGGAAGCATACAACGCGACACAGTCTGGAACCCAGGCATTGGCACCGCATCTTTTCATTCAGGATGTCGAATTCGAACGCGCCAATCGCCTGCTCTGCTTTGCGATTCTGCTCGGTTATCCGGATCTGGTCCCGCGCGTGATGGCATTGATCGACTATAACAATCCTATCCGCGACGGAATGCTCGAACGCCTGGCGTCGTTCTACACGCATCGTCCGCATCCGATTCCTACCGAATGCACACGGCACCTGCCATACTACAAAACGCTCGCAATTTTCGACGCTCTTCCCGCTCATCGACCAACACTGATGCAGGAATACCTTCAGGACTGGTATGAAGCCAGTAGGCGCGAACCATACTATAATGCGCATGCTCGCAATAACCAGTTCCTTGGCTATTGGTCATGGGAAGCCGCAGCTATTACCATCGCCTTGGGGATCGATGACCGGACCTATAGGAACCTTGAATTCTACCCGAGAGATCTCGCCGACTTCTGGAACGCTAACCAGACACAGTTTAAGACCGAGACAGGCTCGCGACCCAAAGAAGTTCGGGCGAAAGCGGGCGAGTCATGCCCCGTGAGCGGTCGATGGGAATCAATAGGCGTGCCGTCCGAATCTGCAACTTACAATATCGGCGATACGATGCGCGATCTGGGTTCGCCATATGGATTAACCGTCTGGCGGCTCAAGAACGCAGACTAGAAGAAGTCTTTCGGGCGGATTCCCCGTGGATCCGCGCCGCATGCACGGCATGCTTTGCGCCAGCATCGCTGGCTCCGCCCTATTGCAAACCTTTGGCAAGCGCAGCTTTTGCCGTCCTCATGTCGCGGATATCCCCCGCGCGCTGGATCGCATCGGACAAGGATTTTTCCGCCGTGATCTTGCCGTCCGCTGCGACCGATGTCACGGCCACCAGCCGCTGCTTGTCTCGGGACGTGAACATGACGAGGTAGTACACCACGCCACTCCTCTCGTATCGGCTGGACGCGAGGACGCCCGCGCACGCAGCCGCTGGGAAGAATACCGCCTGGCTGAACGCAAGCGGCGCTCCGCCGGCTTCCGCGACAAAGTGGCATTGCTGCGCCTTCCTGTCTTCGAACACCGCAAAAGAGGATGCGTTGTCCGAGATGAAATCCCGTTCCACCAAGCCCCATTGCGGATAGTCCCTGGCCAGCGCTGCGGAACGGGCTATACGGACGGCGTCGATCGATGTCGCCGCAGGGAGCTCAAGCGGCATTGATGGAACCGCTCCGGTCAAGGCTTCGTCTGTGAGAAAACCCTTTACCGGGTCCCGGACCAGGTAGTGGAAGCCGCGTTCGATATCCTCGCGCGTCTCGCGCGACCGATACTCGACAGCCACGTACTCGAGGTTCCTCATCCGGAAAGGCGTGATCGCGACCAGGTCCAGGCATTGGGGGAAGTTCACGCCAGGCTCCGAACCGACCAGTTCGATGAAGCCCGGCGGACTTCCGGCCCCGCCGCCGGTGAGCAGGCCGCAGCTCGGGACCGCATTCCCCTTATCGTAGAACATCACAGGAACGAGCTCCGCGCCGAGCGCCTTCGCACTCGGCTTCCCCTCGTAGCGCTTCCAGCCCTGTTGCCGCACATAGTGCTCGGGATCGAGCGCAGGCGCGGCATACAGGGTCGTGGCGCCCATGACCAGCACCAGCATCCAGCAGGCTCTTCGCCGCTTCATCGCGTGCGTTCCTTCATTGATGTCCTTGCGAGCCTCGGCTTACTCGACCCCGTAGCTGAACCGGCCATCCTCGCCCGCGCTGACGGCAATCCGCGCGATCGCACCGCCCTCCGCCATCCGTCCCAGCACCGCCTCCGCCACTTCCGGCAACAGGCTGCCGTTGAGGATGTTGTCGACGTTGCGCGCGCCGGAGTCCACTTCGGTGCAGCGCGCCAGCACGCCTTCCACCAGCGCCTCGTCGAAGACGAAGTCCGCCTTGTGGTTGGCGGCGACGCGTTCTCCGATCCGGCGCAGCTTCAGCTCGATGATATCGGCCAGCACATCATCCGACAACGGATAGTAGGGCACCACCTTCAGGCGCCCGAGGAAGGCCGGCTTGAACTGCTTGACCAGGTGCGGCCGGATCATCTCTTCCAACGCTTCCGGCGCCGGCCTTTCCTCGTCCGTCTTGTTCAGGCAAGCCCCCATCAATACGCTGGAAGCCACGTTCGAGGTCAGGATGATGATGGTGTTGCGGAAGTCGATCTCGCGCCCTTCCGCATCATCCATCACGCCCTTGTCGAATACCTGGAAGAACAGCTCCAGCACGTCCGGATGCGCCTTCTCGACTTCGTCCAGCAGCACCACGCTGTACGGGTTGCGCCGCACGGCCTCCGTCAATACGCCGCCTTCACCATAGCCGACATAGCCCGGGGGCGAACCCTTGAGTCCCGAGACGCTGTGCGCTTCCTGGTATTCGCTCATGTTGATGGTGACCAGCTTGCGCTCGCCGCCATACAGCACATCCGCCAGGGCCAGCGCAGTTTCGGTCTTGCCCACGCCCGAGGGGCCGACGAACAGGAATACACCCTTGGGCTTGTTCGGATCGTCCAGGTTGGCGCGCGCCGTGCGTACGCGCTGGGCTACGGCCTCGATCGCCTGCGGCTGGCCGACCACGCGCTGCTCCAGGAGGTCCTTCAGGTTCAGCACCGTCTTGATCTCGTCCTTGACCATTTTCCCGAGCGGGATGCCGGTCCAGCCGGCGACGATCTCGGCCACCACGTGGCCGTCGACCTGCACTGGCACCATCGGCGCCTCGCCCTGCAGGGCGCGCAACTCACCGAGCAGGACCTGGACATCCTTGGCGGTCCCGCCGCCCTCGCCCGCTTCTTCCAGGGCACGCCGGCCCTCCGTGATCCGAGCCGCCAGGGCCTGCTCCTGCTCCCAGCGCGCCTGCAGCGCCGCGCGGCGTTCATTCAGGGCGGCGCGCTCGCTCCCCAGCTCGTCCAGGCGCGCGCCATGGCCGGCGCCGCCGGCCTGCTCGCGGAGCAGCAGCGCTTCCTCGGCGTCCAGGCGCTCGATGCGGCGCACGGTGTCCTCGATCAGGCCCGGGGTGGCGTTCTGGCCAAGGGCGACCTTGGCGCAGGCCGTGTCGAGCACGCTGATCGCCTTGTCCGGCAGCTGGCGCCCGGAGATGTAGCGGTGCGACAGGCGCACGGCCTCGCGGATCGCCTCGTCGAAGATGCGCACGCCGAAGTGCTGTTCCATCAGCGGCGCCATCCCGCGCAGCATCGCGCAGGCCAGTTCCTCGCTCGGCTCCTCGACCTTGATCACCTGGAAGCGGCGCGCCAGGGCGGCGTCCTTCTCGAAATACTTCTTGTACTCGCCCCAGGTGGTGGCCGCGATGGTGCGTAGCTCGCCGCGCGCCAGCGCGGGCTTGAGCAGGTTGGCGGCGTCGTTCTGGCCGGCCTGGCCGCCGGCGCCGATCATGGTGTGGGCCTCGTCAATGAAGAGGATAATGGCGTGCGGGCCTTTCTTGACCTCGTCGATCACGTTCTTGAGGCGGTTCTCGAACTCACCCTTGACCGAAGCCCCGGCCTGCAGCAGGCCCATGTCGAGGGTGTGGATCTCCACGCCCTTGAGCACGTCCGGCACGTCGCCTTGCGCGATGCGCAGGGCCAGCCCTTCGACCACGGCTGTCTTGCCCACGCCCGCCTCGCCGGTCAGGATCGGGTTGTTCTGGCGCCGCCGCATCAGGATGTCGATCGCCTGGCGGATCTCGATATCGCGTCCGATCACCGGGTCGACCTTGCCCTCGCGCGCACGCTGGGTTAGGTTAGTCGTGAACTGGTCGAGCGCCGGGGTCCTGGAGGCCGCGCCGGCCGCCAGCTCGCCGACTGGATCGCTCCCCTCCACCTGCGCCGGGGCCTCCAGGCTGGCGGCCTCCTGCGACCCCGCGGCCAGCTTGTCCAGGTTGTGGCGGATCTGGTCGACGTCGAAGCGGTCGAACAGCTTCGATCCGCGGTAGGCCAGCTGGGACAGCTCCGGGTCGCCCAGCAGCGCCTGCAGCAGGTGCCCGCTGCGGATCGCGGCCGGGCGACCGGGCGGAATGTCGAGCGAGGCGATTAGCCAGGCGTGCTCGAACAGCTTGGGCAGGCGCGCCGAGAACACCGGCGTGCGCGCATTGCCGTTCCTGAAGCGCGCGATCTCGGCCTGCAGGTCGGCCTCGAGCATGCCGGCGCCGATGCCGCTCTGGCGTGCCATGATGGCGAAGTCGCTCTTCGGCTGTTCGAGCAGGGCCAGGAACAGGTGTTCGAGGTCCACCTCGTACTGGCCTTGCGCCACGCACAGGCCCGCGGCGCGGGTGGCCGCCGCGCGGCAGGTGTCGTTCAGTTTGCCGATCAGGGTCTTCAGGTTCAGGCTCATGCAATTCCCTTGCTAAGTCAATATTGTTGTTCGATCTGTCAAATGGTGTGCACGTCGTAGCACACGTCATCGCGGTCGCGCGCCCCGGCGTCAGTGACGCCACCCGGCAGGAAGCTGTCCCAGCCCAGGCGCGCGCCAAGACCAGAACCGGCGTCGAGCACCGCGCCCCGCACGTCCTGTGCGCACAGCACCAGCTGCACTTCATACTCGAGCGTCACTCCGGTCATCATGGACAGCAGGCTGGCCAGCGCGCGCGCCGCCTTCCCGCCCGGCAGGAAGGCGTCGAAGCGGGCGCGCCGCAGCGGACCGAGGACGATGCGCACCCGCAGGTCCCGCTGCCACACGCGAGTGCCCGCCATGGCGCCCGCGCCCAGCACGGCGCCGCCGAAGCCCAGGCGGCTCTGCTGCTCCGGCGGCACGTCGTACCAGCGGCCGACGAACTGCTCGGCCCTGGCCGCGACGCCGAAGTACTCCGACAGCACACGGGCGATCTGTACCGCCGACGCCGGCCGGTGGCGCATCGCGGCCGCGAAATAGCCTACGGATTCGTCCAGCAGTTCGCCGTGGGTATCGTCGGCGAAGCGGCGGCGCAGCGAAGCCGGGCCGAGGCCGGCTAGTGACAGCAGCAGCGGCAGGAAGCCGTCGTGGCCGTCGCCCTGGTAGCTCAACTCCGGCCGGTACTTGCGCCAGGCTTCGTAGAACAGGGCCAGCGAGCGGTTCGAGAAGGTGTCCAGGAAGGCGCGCGGCCCCTCGTCCTTCTCGTGCAGCACCTGGCCGCCGATTCGCTCGGTGTAGTGGGCGGGCAGCGCTCCGGAACTGCCGAGCAGTCCCATGAAGGCGGGCGTGATCCGCACATACTTCAGGGTGGCGTCGGCCGCCGCGGCGCCCAGAGAGCGGCGGTCCAGCCCCAGCTCGCGCGGCTCGACCTGCATCGCTTCCAGCTGGCTGGCCGGGAAGCTCAGGCGCGTCGAATTCTGGAAGCGCAGGTAGTTCGCCACCGCGCCCGTGCGCACGCCGCCCTGGCGCTTGAGCCAGAGCTCGAGCAGGCGCACCGCCTGGAAGTACTCGAAGCGCTGCGGCTGGGCGAACAGGCGTTCGATTACAGCAGGCTGGAATCGCCGCTGCGGGGGCTGCATTTCAATAATTCTTCTCCAGTTTTGCTGGATACCACCACCAGCTGGGTGAAGCTGTTGGCGTGGACATAGAGGCCGAGGAAGCGTTCGATCACATGGGCGAAGGCGTGGATGCCGCTGCCCACGAAGGCTTCCTCGTCCACGCTCAAGCGCACCTCCATGCCGCGCACCAGGCTGGCGAAGGGGTTCCCCGGGAGCCAGGCATTGACCGCCTTGTAGGAGACCGCCCCGATGCCGCCAATCTGGCGCTGCGACGCGGGCGAGCGCGGCAGGTCGTACATGGCCAGCATCTCGCGCAGGGCCTCGACCCCGCCGCCGCTCAGCGACAGGTGGTTTAGCGACAGGTGGGAGATCAGGCGCCAGTGGGCGCCGCCGCCCTGCTCGAAGCGTTGCGACAAGGTGGGTTTGCGCAGGAAGGTGATGGCGTTCACGCGCGCTCCGCCCTCCATGAACAGGTCGCCGCCGCGCTGGCCGTAGGCCAGCTGGGCCGGCAGGTCGCGGTTGGTGCAGGTCAGCTCCAGGCTCAGGGTGTCGGTCTCGATCGCGGCCGGGTCGAAGTCGATGTCGACGATCGAGATCTGCGTCTCATAGCCCGGGCTGAGCTGGGCGACCGTCTCGTCGCGCCGCATTACCCAGTAGTGGCCATGCTGCTCCGGGGTCTGGCCGTGGCGCAGCGAATAGAAGGGACGGAACTGGACCACCGATTCGCCCTGCGGCGTCTGGCGCACCAGCTTGACCGAATCGATGGCGACCACCTCGTAGGCATAGGCGCGGCGCGCGTCCGCCACAACCGGGTAGCTTGCCTTGGTATGGGTCAGGCGGATCGGCTCGCCGCGCCGGGTGAACAGGTTGACCACCGGGGTGCAGCCGAGCAGCAGGTTCTTGTGCGAGAGCGTGCCCAGCATGCGCGCCGTGTTCGAGTCGGCGCGGACGTTTGACAAGGCCAGGTGCAGGGTCACCGAGCGGCATCCGACGGGCAGGAAGGCCAGCAGGCGCTCGGTGTCGATGTCGAAGAAGTTGAATTTCTCCGGGAAGCAGAAATATTCGGTCAGCAGGCGGTAGGCCGCGTGGGAGCGCGCCGGGAAGTCGATCAGGGCGTCCTGCTCGTCGAAGCCGGCCGGCGCGATCGGCGCCGCATCCAGCAGGATCCAGCGCCCGCTCGTCCCTTCCTCGACGTAGGCGGCCGCGGTGCGCATGAACAGCGCATCGCGCAGCGCCGCGCAGAACGAGGCCTCGCCGTCGATGAAGACGCGCAGCTTGCCCAGGCCCATCTGCCCGAGGCCGAGCTGGGGCGCGGCGCTCGACAGGGTAATCTTGACGCCGGCGCCGGCGCCGGGCGGCAGGCGCACGGCTGCCGGGGCGTCGATGATGGGCGCGAAGGCGGCTGCGCTGAGCGCCACCGGCGCCACCGTCACGGGATAGGCGGTGCGGAAGCCGCATTCTGCGCCGCGCACCTTGCGCGTGGTGAGCATGGCGCCGCGTTCGATGCTGGTGCTGCCCGTGAGCTGGCTGCTGGCGGCCGCGTAGTCCATCTGGACGATCGAGCAGGACGGGAACGGCCGCAGATAGTGCGGGTACAGCACCTCGAACAGGGCTTCGGTGAATTCGGGGTAGTCGTCGTCCAGGCGCTTGGCCACGCGCGCATTGAGCAGCGCGAAAGCCTGGATCATGCGTTCGATGTGCGGGTCCTCGCACACCTCGCCGCCCATCAGCAGGCGGCCGGCGATCTTGGGATAGCGTTCGGAGAATTCGCGCGAGTAGCGGCGCAGGAATCCCAGTTCGCTTTCGTAATACGGCAACAGCTGTTCCAAACTACACTCCCGCGGATGCCAGGGCCGCCACGCGGCGTCCCCGGCTGATCGTGACGTGCTGGCTGGCCGGCTGCAGGATGGCGTCGAAACTCACCGGCTCCTGGGCCGCGCTCACCACCAGCAGCGCAGTGATCGAAAAATTCAGGCAGTTGACCGCGTCCTCGCGCAGTTCGAGCGAGGCACGCACGTTGCGCAAGCGCGGCTCGTGGCGCGCGATGGCCTGCTCGAGACAGGCGCAGATGTGGGCGCGGTCGTCGAAACTGGACAGCGAACGGCCGGCGAAGTCCTGCAGGCCATAGGTCACCAGCGAGCGCCGGCATTCCGGAAAACGCGTGGACGAGAGCTCCGGCAGGGCGACACGGGTGTTGAGCAAAGCTTCGAGGTCGCGCGCGACCGAGTCCTTGAGATCCTCGATCGACACGCGCGGGAATGCCGCGCCATGCGGCGATCCCGCGCCGGAGGCGCCATGGCCGTGCCCGTCCATCAGGCGGTCCAGCAGCCCGGGAACATAAGCGTGCACTTGCGCCTCCCTTCCCTGCTACTTAGGCGGTCTTGTTGGCCGACAGGTCCCAGCCGCCCGAGGTGTTGCCACCCGCGCCGCCGCCGACCTTCTGCTGGGTGTACTTCCACTTGACCTTGGAGTACTTCAGCTTGACGTCCTCGGACAGGATGTCGCCCGGCGCCACCGACGGCGCCACGCTGCTGATCAGGACGTTCTCGAGTTCGATCTCGAAGTACTTGACGCGCTCGCCCTGGCCATCGGCGCGCAGGAACTCGAACTTCGCCTTCGGCAGGGTCTTGCCCGACGAGCAGTTCTGCAGCAGCAGCGGGGTGGCCAGGTCGGCCAGTTTCGAGATCACGATGTCGCGATGCTCGGTGCGCTCGGCGGTGTGGCCGCCGCCGGTCGACGCGGTCGCCGATTTCGGCTGCAGCACCTCCCAGTTGACGGATTTCACCTCGATCCAGTCCTTGTGGCTGGTGTCGGCGGATTCGCCCTTGATCCCGTCGATTTGGAGGTAGACGTCAATTGCCATGTTATTCCTTTCAGTGGTTGTGAATGAACTACGCGTTCAGATGCGCTTACGATTTGGTCGATGCCGGAAGCTCCGCGACCAGACGGAGGGAAACGGACAGCTCGTCGAGCTGGAAATGTGGACGCAGGAAGGACACGGCGCGGTACACGCCCGGGCGGCCCGGTACTTCGGACACCTGCACCGAGGCTTCGCGCAGCGGGAATTGCGCCTTCTGCTCCTGGCTGGCGTTATCGTCCAGCAGGACGTACTGGGCGAGCCAGCGGTTCAGGAAGTCCTCGACGTTCGAGGCGGCGGCGAAGCTGCCGATCTTGTCGCGCATCATGGCCTTCATGTAGTGGGCGATGCGCGACACCGCGAAGATGTACTGCAGCTGCGAGGACAGCACGGCATTGGCGTTGGCCGCGTCCGAGTTGTACTTGCGCGCCTTCTGCGCCGACTGGGCGCCGAAGAAGGCCGCATAGTCGGTGTTCTTGCAATGCACCAGCGAGATGAAGCCGAGGTCGGAGAGTTCTTTCTCGCGGCGGTCGGTGATGGCGATCTCGGTCGGGCACTTGAGCGCGACTTCGCCTTCGTCGGTCTTGAAGGTGTGGGTCGGCAGGTTTTCCACCAGGCCGCCGCCCTCGACGCCGCGGATGGCCGCGCACCAGCCGTAATCCTCGAAGGCCGCGGTGAGCTTGGTGGCGAAGGCATAGGCCGCATTGCACCACAGGTACTTGTGGTGGTCGGTGCCGTCCACGTCCTCGACGTAGTTGAAGCCCTCGGTGGTGGCGCCGTCCAGCGGGTTGTACGGCAGGCGGCCCAGGAAGCGCGGCAGGGTCAGTCCGACGTAGCGCGCGTCTTCCGAGTCGCGGAAGGATTTCCATTTCGCGTATTCGACCGTGTCGAACACCTTGGCCAGGTCACGCGGGCGTCCCAGGTCGGCGTAGGTCTCCAGGCCGAACAGTTCGGGCGAGGCGGCCGAGATGAAGGGTGCATGGGCGGCCGCGGCCACGTGCGACATCTGCTCGATGAAGTACATGTCCTCGGGCTGGCGGGTGATCTCGTAGTCGCCGATCAGGGCGCCGAAGGGGGCGCCGCCGAAGGTGCCGAATTCTTCCTCGTAGACTTTCTTGAACATGGTGCTCTGGTCGAATTCGAGCGCGCTCTGGAAGTCCTTGACCAGCTCGCGCTTGGTGGCGTTGAGCATCTTGATCTTGAGGTTGCTGCCGGTGGCGCTGTTCTTGACCAGGTAGTGCAGGCCGGTCCAGCTGGATTCCAGCTTCTGGAACTCGGGCGCGTGCATGATGGCCGAGAGCTGCTCCGAGATCAGGCGGTCGAGCTCCGCCACGCGGGCATCGATGGTCGCGGCCAGGTTGTCGGACACCACCACGGCGCCGTCCAGCACCTGGCTCACCAGTTCCGTGATCAGGTCCTTGGCGCGGGCGTGCTCGGTGCTGGACTTGGCGACCCGGCTTTCCTCAACGATCTGGTCGAGCAGCGCGGTTTCCTGGACGGCGCCGGAGGAAGAGAGTACGGCGGACATGATCAAGCCTCCTTGTCGGTATTGGCGTGCTGGCCCAGCTCCGCCAGTTTCTCGGTGCTGTTCAACACGTCGTTGAGCAGGTCTTCAAGCTTGTCGTTGCCGGCCATCTTATTGCGCAGGTCGGCCAGCTTGGTGCGCGCATCGAGCAGCTTGCGCAGCGGCTCGACCTGGGCCACCACGGCCTCGGGACGGAAGTCGTCGAGCGACGTGAATTTGAGGTCGACGCCGATGCGGCTGTCGTCGCCGGCCAGTGTGTTTTCGACCTGGAAGGCGGCGCGCGGCTCGATGCCCTTCATGACTTCGTCGAAGTTGTCGCGGTCGACATGGACGAACTTGCGGTCTTTCAGGCGCTTCTGCTCGACTTCGGAATTGCCGGCGAAATCGCCGACGACGCCCATCACGAAGGGCACTTCCTTCGATTCGATGGCGTCGCCGATCTCGACGTCATAGGTCATCTGCACGCGCGGCGGCCGGATCTTCTGCAGGCGCTTCTGGACACTTTCGGACTTGGACATGGGTTTCCTCTTGTGGATGGACGGTTGTTAGTTCAGCGCCTGGAATGGGTCGGCGCTCGCCTTTTTCGATGCGGCGGCCTTGGCGGTCTTCTTCACTGCCTTGGCCGGGCGCTCGCTGCTGCGCACCGGCGGCTGCACGGGCGGCGGCACCAGCACCGACTCGCCCAGGTTCTCGCGCAGCAGCTTGGCCAGCTCCTGCGATTCGGTCTTGAGCGAACCGGACAAGTTGTTCTGGCGGCTCAGGTCGCCCAGCGCGCGGGTCGACAGGCGCAGGCCGCTGATCGCGATGATGCTGTTGGCCAGCTTGTCGTTGGGGTCGCGCACCAGCACTTCGAGCGCCGCCTGGATGGCGTCGCCGTACTGGCCGGACTCATAGCGCGTCTGCGCGATATAGCTCCAGGGGGCCTTCTCGGCGGGGAAGGCGGTGGCGCCCTGCTTCCAGAGCGTGACGGCCTGCTCCTTGTTGCCGCCGGCGGCGGCCTGGCTGGCCTGGGTCAGCAATTCATCGAGGGTGGGGGCGGCGGGAACGGCTTTGGGAGCGGTGCCGCAAGCGGTCAAAAGGAGTGCCAGGGAAGCGGCCGCGGCGGCGCGCGAGAAGTGGGTGCTGAGGGTCATTCTTATCCTTATCGGGTAACTTGAGGTTATTACTTTTTTGTTAAATGTTGCTCGATCGGCGGCACGATAACAGAAATCAAAAATTTACAATTTTCAATTGAATCTCACAGATTCTCACTCTGTGCTACCCGCGCACGATTGAAATTCGGTGACACTTATGACAAGCGGAAATGTTACTATCCGCCCAATTTTTGACGATTGGTATCTCGTTTTTCCCAGGGAAGCGACAGCATGACGAGCAAAGTTTTATGGGGTGAAGGCCTGCTTCTGCGGCCCCAGCACTTCCAGCAGCAGGACCAGTATCACGAGCGCCGTTTGCACGAGAGCCTGCGCGCGGCCCATCCGTATGCCTGGGGCGTCAGCCGCCTGCGCATCGACACCGCTGCCCTGGCCAGCAACGTGCTGCGGGTGATGGATTTGTCGCTGCGCTTCCAGGACGGCGAGCTGGTGGATGCGCCCGCCGCCGACCTGCTGCCGCCCAGCATCGACCTCTCCAGCCTGCCGCAGAGCCAGGGGAGCGTGACCATCTACGCCGCCCTCCCCGCCTTCAAGCCTTTCGGCGGCAACTTCGCCCAAGTCGGCCAGCCCCAGGACGGCGCACGCTATGTGCAGGACAACCGCGAGACGCCCGACCTGTACACCCAGGCCGCTCACGCCCAGCTGGCCTACCTGCGCAAATCGGTGCGCCTGGTGCCGGAGCACGAACCGCGCGATTCTTACACCAGCTTCGCGCTGCTGCGCCTGCGCCGCGTGGCCACGGGCGGCTTCGAGCTCGACCCGGACTTCGTTCCGCCGAGCGTATCGATCGGCAGCGCGCCGGTGCTGGCGCAGCAGCTGCGCCGCCTGCTCGACGCCTTGCAGGCCAAGGTCAGCGCCCTCTACGGCCACCATCGCGAACCGAGCCGCAACGTGATCGAGTACCGCTCGGGCGACATGTCCTCGTTCTGGCTGCTGCACACCGCCAGCTCGGCCTACGCCTCGCTGACCCACTACTTCCACCATCCGGACCTGCATCCGGAACGCCTGTACGAGCAGCTGCTCGGGCTGGCCGGCTCCCTGATGACGTTTTCCAAGACCTGGGTGCTGGCCGACCTGCCGCCCTACCAGCACGCCGACCCGGGGCCGGGTTTCGGCAAGCTGTATGCGATCATCCGCGAGCTGATCGACACCGTGATCTCCTCGAAGTACTTCGCCATCGCGCTCGACGAGATCAAGCCGTCCTACTACCTGGGCAAGCTCGACTCGGGCAAGATCGACGACAAGACCGCCTTCTACCTGGCCGTCTCGTCGCCGATGCCGGTGGTGGAGCTGGTGGGCGCGGTGCCGCTGCGCTTCAAGGTGGGCGCGCCGGACGACGTCGACAAGTTCGTGCTGGCCGCCATGCCGGGCGTGCGCCTGCAGCACGCGCCGCAAGTGCCCGCGGCGGTGCCGGTACGGCCCGATACGGTCTACTTCCTGCTCGACGCCAAGGGCCAGCTCTACGAGCGCATGCTCCAGGCCCAGTCGATTTCCGTGTACGTCCCCGCCGGCATGAGCGATCTCAGGCTGGAACTGGTGGCCGTGGCCTCCTGAACCCCAGAACGACCGCACCATGAACACGATGACTGTCCCTTCCCTGATCGGCGCCACGCCCATGCCGGCGAGCGCCGCTGCGGCGCCGCAGACCCTGCTGGACCTGATGTATGACGGCTTCTACGCGCTCTTCATGCTCAAGAACGGCAACGCGCCCAAGAACGACGGCGAGTTCGCGGCCCGCATGACCCAGTTCCTCGACGAGTTCGGGCGCGCCGCCAAGAAGCATGGCGCCTCCAGCGACGACATCGACGCCTCCAAGTACGCCTTCTGCGCCGCGGTTGACGAAATCATCCTGCGCAGCGGCTTCACGATCCGCGACACCTGGGCGCGCAACCCGCTGCAATTGACCCTGTTCGGCGAGCAGCTCGCGGGCGAGAACTTCTTCCATCGCCTGGAAGCGCTGCGCGCAAGCGGCAGCGCGCACCTCGAGGCGCTGGAAGTCTTCCATATGTGCCTGCTGCTCGGCTTCCAGGGCCGCTACGCGCTCGAGGGTACTGAAAAGCTGAACTACTTCACCTCGCGCCTGGGCGAAGAGATCGCCCGCATGAAGGGCAAGCGCGGGGGCTTCGCGCCCCACGCCGAGCGCCCCGACCAGGTCGTGCACAAGCTGCGCAACGACTTGCCGCTATGGGTGCTGTTCACGGTGTTCGCCCTGATCTGCGCGCTCGGCTACATCGGCCTGCGCACCACGCTGGCGCGCGGCACCGAGGAACGCATGGCGGCCCACAAGGACGTCATCAAGATGGCGCCGCGCGCGGCCCATCTGACCATCACCTGGCCCTGATGGACGCGTTCGAGCGCATCGCGGCCCTGGGCTCGGCCCTCGGCGTCTTCGGCACCGGGCTGTCACAGCACGCGCGCCTGCTCACGCTGGCCAGCGCCCAGGACGGCGCCTTGCCGCAGGCCCTGATGGCCGAACGCTTCCGCGGCCGCGAGGGTGTCAACGAAAGTTACCTGTTCGAGGTCGATGCCCTCAGTACCTCGACCGACCTCGAGCTCGACCAGTTCATCGGCGAAGAGCTGACCCTGACCCTGCTCCAGCCGGATGGCGCACGCCGCGCCTGGCACGGCCTGTGCACGGCCGCCGAGTGGCTCGGCGCCGACGGCGGCGTGGCGCGCTACCGCCTCCGCCTGGAGCCGGCCCTTGCCCTGCTGCGCCTGCGGCGCGACAGCTACATCTTCCAGGACAAGCACGTCCGCGACATCGTCACCGAGCTGTTCGCGGACTACCCGCAGCTGCGCTTCGAGTTCGACCTGCAACAGGAGCTGGCCGAGCGTCCGATATGCACCCAGTACCGCGAAAGCGATTACGACTTCTTCGTGCGCCTGATGGTCCAGGAAGGATTATCCTGGCGCTTCGAACACGACCAGGCGGACGAAGGCGCAGATGGCCAGGCGCGCCACAAGCTGGTGATCTTCGACAGCGAGGCTGCCGCGCCCGCGCTGCCAGGCGACCCGGCGCTGCGCTTCCACGGCATGCGCGCCACCGACCGCGACGACGCCGTCGACGGGTTCAGCGCCAAGCGTCGGCTTGCGGCGAACGCGGTCACGATCAGCAGCTGGGACCCGGCGCAGCTGGTCGCGCCCGGCGCCGAGCTGGAATCGCAGCTGGACGCGGGCGAGCTGCCGCTCTTGCCGGTCTACGACGGCAGCGGCGAGCGCATCGCCAGCGACACGGCCGACCTGCATGGCCGCCTGATGCTGCGCGCGCTGGAAATGGACAACAAGCTGTTCGAAGGCCAGGGTGCGGTGCGGCGCCTGGCGCCCGGCTATGCCTTCAGCCTGACGCAGCACGAACGCTATCCCGAGGGCGAGAACGCCTTCAAAACGCTGTGGATCGAGCACGAGGGGCGCAACAACATCGACGCCCACATGGCGACGGCCGAGGCCGCCGGCTGGGTCGAACCGGGCACCTACCGCAACGTGTTTTGCTGCGTGCGCGAGACGGTGCCCATCGTCCCGCGCGCCAGCGCCCTGCCCCATGCCCATACGGCCCTCGGCCCGCAGACGGCCTTGGTGGTGGGCGTGCCGGACGCCGTCGCCACCACGGCGCGCGACCACCAGGTGCGGGTGCAGTTCGCCTGGCAGCGCGGCGCGATGAGCAACCCGGGTGGCCTGGCGCACGACGTCGACGAAGACGGCGCCGCGCCCGGCGACGAACGTTCCGGCACCTGGGTGCGAGTGGCGGAGGCCTTGGCCGGCCCGAACTGGGGCTCACAGTTCACGCCGCGCATCGGCACCGAGGTGCTGGTCGACTTCATCGAGAACGACATCGACCGGCCGCTGGTGGTGGCCCAGCTGTATACCGGCGCGGATGTGCCGCCCTTCCCGGCCGGTATCGATGCGCCGACCGATCATGCGGGGACGATCTCCGGCATCCACACCCGCAACTTCGACGGCGGCGGCTACAACCAGTGGCAGCTCGACGACACCCAGGGCCAGTTGCGCATGCGCCTGGCCAGCAGCAGCGCGGCCACCCAGCTGAACCTGGGCTACCTGATCCAGCAGTCGCCCGGCAGCGCCCAGCGCGGCGGCTACCGCGGCAGCGGTTTCGAGCTCCGTACCGACGCCTGGGCGGTGGTGCGCGGCGGCGACGGCGTACTGCTGACGACCCGGACGCGAGCCGCACAGGGAGCGGGTGTGGCCTCGAGCCAGATGGATGCGGCGGAAAGCCTGGCTGCGCTCAAGGCCGCCCGCGAACTGGACACGGGCCTGCTCGATGCGGCCGCGGCCCAGCATGCGCTGTCGAGCAAGGTATCGCGGGAAGCCCAGCGCGCGCTGATGGCGCAGATCGATCCGCAGGAACAAGGCAAGTTCGCCGTTGCCGTCGGCGGCCAGGAGCCGCTCAAGGCGAAGTCGGGCGCGCGCGAGCTCGATGCCGCCGCGCCGGTGGAGCGCTTCGCTTTGCCGCTGGTGGTGATGGACTCTCAGGCCGGGATCAACTGGGCGACGCCGGCGTCGACCTTGACGTTCGCCGGGCAGCAGCTGCACTGGACGACGCAGGGCGACATGCACAAGGGGGCTGGGTTCACCGTGTCGTCGGTGGCGGCCGAAGCGGCGAATCTGTATGCACATGAAGGCGGCATCCAGGCGGTCGCGGGCAATGGGCCGGTGTCGCTGCAGGCGCACACAGGGGAACTCGAGATCCTCGCGGACAAGGATGTGGTGGTGCTGTCGGTGAACGACAGCATCGAGATCAAGGCGAAGCAGAAGATCGTGCTGCAGGCCGGGCAGGCGTCGATCACGCTGGAGGGGGGGAACATTACCTTTGCATGTCCGGGGGGCTTTTCCGTCAAGGGCGGCCAGCATCTGTTCGAAGGCGGTGCGTCTGCAATGGCGAACTTGCCCGCCCTACCGGGAACCCTGGCAGGCCCCAATCAGCACTGGATCGGCGTCGCCTACGTGGACCCTGATACTGCCGAAGGCATTTCGGATGTCGACTACGAAATTCGATTTGAGCGAGGCCCGGTAATGAAGGGAACGCTCGACAAGAAAGGGCTCGGCCGTCACGACAATGTTCCTTTGAAGCCCGTGAAGGAAATTATCTATAAACCACGTCCTCCGCTGGAGGAAGACCCGCACAGTCCCCTCGAACGTCTCTTCAGCTAGTCCCGTGCATGCATAACCGATCCAGCTTTAGGAATTGCCGATGGCAGAAATGAATATGACCCAGTTGCGTGATGCGCTGGCTTGGGTCACCAACGATCAAAGCGCCCGGAACGAGGACGGCGCCAATCCCTTCGTATGGTTCTGGGAAGCGATTCAGGGCGACTTCAACGAGCAGCGGTCGACGGCCCAGATCCTGACCGATGCGGGAATCTCGATGATTCCCCTCGTAGACCAGGTCTGCGACGTGCGCGATTTAATCGCCAATTGCAGGAAGCTGTCGCGCGACGTCAAGGATACGTGGGCTTGGGTGGCGCTCGCCCTGACCTTGATCGGTCTCTTTCCGAGTCTTGGTTCTTTGGTCAAGGGTGTACTCAAAATATTTTTCGCTTACATCCGGCGTGCTGGACGAATTGCGCTCGCGCCAGCAGTGGAAGACGCGATGACGCTCGTGCTCGCCTACCTGCGGCGGCGCGACGTGCAGCGTTATCTAAAAAACCACCACATCGATCAAGTCTTCCGTTGGCTCGCAGACCAGATCAAAACCGTCCGCGCAGCCATCAGTAAAGGGGCGCTTCTTCGGGCTTTCGATCGCGGAATCAGCGCACTCGAGCTTCTGTCGAACAAAGTTGCATATGTCCCGCGAGCCGGGATGTTGGCCCGTAACGCGCTTGAGGAAGTAAGGAAGGTCCGGATGGCTGCGGATTCGCACCTTGCTGCGGCGATCCGTCCGGTTCAGGATGTGGTCGACGTCATTATCAAGCGACTCGAGAGAGAAGCCATTGAAGCCCGCCATGGTATCGTCGATATCGGGAACGTCCATTATAAAGGTGCGTTGCCGGAAGGCCCAGCGATCAAGCTCATGCGCAAAAGGCAGCCGGAGTGGCTTAGTCGCACTGGTGACAAGTTCATTGACCCTGCGGACCCGAACGCTTATTCGTCGATCGTTAAAGACCTGTCTGCCAAAGTCGATCCTGCTGGAGTCCCACGTTCCCCAGATGAGATTTACCCTTTTATCAACGAACGGTCTATCCGCTCCTTTCATTCGCTTGAACCGCATGCCATACGAGGGCCAGCTCGACTATATCGTATCCTCGCACCCAACAGCCGCGCCATGAGCGACTGCTGGGTGACGGAAGCGGTGTTCGAACGACTCCAGACGTCGAGTAACCCAAAACATGCCTGGAGAAGGTTTTTGGCTGTGTGGCCAGACTGGAATGTGAACGGCCAGTTCGTTATCTACGACGTTCGAGCCGGCGAAACACTCAACACGTGGCGTGGCCCTGCGTCGAGTCAAGTGAAGGCAGACCTCCCCGGATTCCACTTGGAAGGCGGATGGGAACAAATTGTATTCAATATCGAGCGTAAGGACCGGCGCAACGATCTTATGACGTATTACCCCATCAAGGGCAAATCCGGACGACTAGGACCACCGCTTTCACAGAATCAAGTGGACGCAATTAAAGCAAAAATGACTGAGAAACAAAAAGTAATTTTTGACGAATCGCACTTGGCTCTACGACACAACATTAACCATCCGAACATTAGTGGCCCGTTCGACACGGGGTGGGGCTACAACGAGTTCGACGGTGCCGGACTATACGATCGAATCGGTTTGCCAAGCTTGCCTGGACAGACGACCACTATTCATCCCTGACTATGATAAAACTTTCTCCGAATATCCAGCTCGACTCATGGCGTTCCCTGCAAGCCGCAATGCTGTATCACTACGCGTCGACCGATGCATTGAGGGAGTTGCACGCCGCAGCTACCAATTTGATCGAAGGTGTGGTCGATCCCATGCTTGAACTATCAAGACTCCAAAGCAGGGACGAAGTGCTTCGCAGCCCTCGTTGGGGTGAACGTGATACAAGCGAAACCTGGTCGAAGAACGCGTGGCCATTTCTCAAAGACCTTCAGCAAAGCGTCGCGAAAGACATCGCATTGCGTAGCTTTAACCAGTACCGCCGCACTTCAACTGACGAGTGTTTGCGCGGTGCGGACCAGTATTCCATGCTGTGGACGTCCGACGACGAAGAAGCGCGCTACCAGGCCGCCGTTGAACTGATCAGTCACATCTCAGGGCCTATCGACAAGACTCTCGATGAACACGAGTCAGGCAGGTGGTCGGATTTCGGTTTTATGTTTAACCATCGCGACTTCTGCGCGGCGCATCCGATCCGTCCCGTGTACAAGATACGCAGTGACATTTGCGCGAACTCGGGTGAGCTTCCACCACGTACCGGTGTTTATGTGTCCGCCGACGACCCGCATGCGACGTTGCAGTTCGCATGGACGAAAGGACGAGGTTGTAAGCTGCGCTTGGCCACTACGTTCAATGAAATCGGATTAGCAGCGTTAGAGTTTGTCGGCCGGAGCAAGCTTTGGAATGATGTTGAAAAGATGTACGAGTTCGCGACCTTACCGACGTTTGTCGAAATTTTCCGCGACCGGCTGGATTTCAATGGCCGTACATATCCTCAATTCGCACCAGGGGCTGTCTCGCGCTCCTCATTCATGCGAAAACCGTCCAAATGGTATTTCGTCGAGATCGATGGCGAAGAGAAGGTGCCATCGGAACCGGTATGGGAAGCATCGGGTAGGACCGAGACCGAATTGCGTTTGCAATCGGGCGAAGTGTGTAAGGTTAGCGGTTATTACTACACTCCTTCTCGCCAGGCATCGCGGCGTTTCATCGCAGCCGGCGAAATTGCTCCTCGTTTCGAGGGTGATTTTGGCGAGACCATTTGGCAATGGGACAGGCAACAATGAAGCGCAACTCAGGTGCTGCAATCCGCGCAGCGACCTGCCCCTGTGGGTGCTGTTCACGGTGGCCGCCCTGATCTGCGCGCTCGGCTACATCGGCCTGCGTACCACGCAGGCGCGCGGCACCGAGGAGGGCACGGCGGCCCACAAGAACGTCATCAAGATGGCGCCGCGCGTGATTCACCTGACCACCATCTTGCCTGAAGGACGCGTCCGAGCGCATCGTGGCCCATATCGTCACCGATCTGTTCGCCTCTTGGTGGAATCGGGTTAACCGGTGGAGGTTGGAATAACGATCGGTAAGACAGGTGACAGCGGCAACGCGAAAGGCTTGGTTACTGTCACTTCTAGGGCCCGCCTTCATTTTGAGGTTAGAAAAATGGCGCGGATGCGATCCACGGGCATCACATTCCGCCTTGATCCATTACCGTTTATTGACAGTTGCATAAATCGCTAATGAAGAAATTCTCATTCGTTCTTGTCTCGCTAGTCGTCCAGATAAGCGCATGCCACGGCCGTACTCTGCCGCCAACCAATCCGACGCCATTCGTTCCAGGATAAGAAACGCAAAGGAGATGAACTTGCAGTTGGACAGATCGACGATACCGACCGCATGCCTCGCCTGGAGTTTGAACAGGACACTGCGGTTTCACCTCACCCAGGCATAGACGAGTGGAAGGCCATCGAGCCGGAGGCCGAAGAGGATCACCAGCCCGCCCCGGATGTCGCCGACGCGCCAAAGCTTGAGCCTACTCCTTACAGTACGAGCCTCGACGTGGATGAAGGCCTGCACCTGCCTAGTCAGCTGATCGCCAGACTTGTTGAAAATTTCTTCGGAGAGGAGTAGCAAACGATGTTGGCACGTGTTTTCTGCCGCGTGATGGTTACTTTTACATGTACTGCGGTTTCATTCTTTTCCCCGGCCAGCCATGCCGTCGCTGCGACTGATTCGGTGGTGCGAACGCCGCAGCAAGGCCTGCACTCTTGGAGAACAAAAACCGGAAAGCTGTTCTTGGTAGCGGGAACCTATCAGGATTCCAAGACATACCGGCGCAGCATGTCTTTCTACCATCAAGAGGCGGGAGATGGTGTTTGGCAGCTCGTACCTATAGTCGAAAGTAACGTAGACCTGACAACGGAATGGATGAGCGCCTCACGAGATGAAACTACCCTTCGGGACGCAGTCGTTGTTCCGCAGGCGAATGCGGTCTACCTCATCATTGCGAGCCGCACCGCAGACAGGCCGACAATAACTGTATCGCGCTATAAATTTTCCTCCGCTGGTGACGATTTCCCGGACGCGCCCATTCATCTTTTCGTTCTGATATCCACCACAAGTTACTCACTATCAAAGCAGCGTTCCGTTGAAGCGGTCCTGGATAAGGAAGTTGCGGCACTTCATAAACCCAACCTATGACAACCTAGTTAACGCAAGGAATGACGCTTCGGCGCGCACTGTCGACTACGCCCGGTCGGACGGAAGACATTCGCTGCGGACTGGCGGTACGATCGCATGGCGTTTGAACATTCCTGGATATATGGCCGGCGCGTGGGGAGAGGTGATCATGGGTGCCATCGGCATAGGCAGAACAAAGGTACAAGATGAGATTAATTGCTAATCTGGTGGTTCTACTAATTGGTTTGTCAGACGTCGTTTCCGTCAACGCCGGATCTCCTGACGGATTGCGACTAATTGCGGTTTCCTCACCAGCGGCGGGAAAGCATTCATCGGACGTCCAGGCGTTCTTTGATAATTTTCGTGAGGGGGAACGTGAATCAGTCTGTGGGGACCGGCAACTGAACATCTCGACCGTCGTCTTTGACCAACCTGACCGGTATATCACGAGTGAACTTGCCAAAGCAGCAGCGCACGCTCCGGCTCAGAGGAAGAGACTCGCAAAGAAGCTCAACTTACTGGAAGACCGACTCTCCGAGCGACTCGATGGAGCGTTTTTTATCGACGCAAAAGACGGGGTTTTATACTTGTATGGAATTTCTGCGCAGCCAAAGTACGCCGTTCACCAATCGAGCCTGACTTTCCATGACCTTCACGATCCGATCAAGTTGCAGCACGCGATTTGCCAAGCCATTGTCAGGATGCCGGTCTTACAGTCCCCATGAGCAGGCATGGACTACGATTTGGAAACGCTCACTTCAACCGTCCCGCTTGGCAGGACTAGATCGTACGCACGAATGAAAGATACAGCGAGGCCTTGACATTACTGGCTGAAGCCAAAAAGCCTTCGACGGTACCTGCCTAATCGATCGAATCCGGTTCCCAGCTTGCTCGAACAAACGACGACCATTCACCCGTGACTACGATAAAAGTTTCCTCAGATACCCACCTGGACTCGTGGCGTTCACTGCAGGCTGCGATGCTGTATCACTACGCGTCGACCGATGCCTTGAGGGAACTGCACTCCGCGGTGACCAAGCTGATCGAAGGTGTAGTCGATCCGTTGCTTGAGTTATCCAGGCTGCAAGGAAGGGACGACGTGCTCCGCAACCCTCGCTGGGGTGAACGTGATACAAGCGAGAGCTGGTCGAGGAACGCATGGCCGTTTCTGAAAGACCTTCAGCAAAGCGTCGCGAAAGATATCGGATTGCGTAGCTTTAACCAGTATCGTCGCACTTCGACTGACGAATGCCTGCGCGGTGCGGACCAGTATTCCATGCTGTGGACGTCCGACGACGAAGAGGCGCGCTACCAGGCAGCCGTTAACCTGATCAGTCGTATCGCAGGGCCTATCGACGACACTCTCGATGACCACGAGTCGGGGCGCTGGTCGGATTCCGCTTTTATGTTCTACCATCGTGATTTCTGCGCGCTCCACCCGACACGCCATCTGTACAGGGTTCGCAGAGACATTTACGCCGACTCGGGGGAGCTTCCACCACGTACCGGCGTGTATGTTTCCGCCGATGATCCACATGCAAGTTTGCAGTTCGCATGGATAAATGGACGGGGTTGTAAATTGCGCCTAGCTAAGACCTTCAACGAGATTGGATTGGCAGCACTCGACTATGTCGGGCGAAGCAATCTTTGGACCGATGTTGAAAAGATGTATGAGTTCGCCACCCTGCCGTCCTTCGCGGAACTGTTCCGCAATCGAGTAGAGGTAAACGGGGTTACGTATCCTGAATTTGCACCGGGGGCGGTGTCGCGTTCCGCTTACGTTCAAAAGCCATCAAAATGGTATTTCGTAGAGATCGATGGCGAAGCGACAATACCGTCGGAGCCGGCATGGGAAGCACCGGGCAAGACCGAGACCGTCTTGCGTCTGCAAGCGGGCGAGGTGTGCAAGGTTGGCGGGTATTACTACACTCCTTCTCGCCAGCCATCGAGGCGTTTCATCGCAGCCGGTGAGATTGCACCTCGTTTCGACGTTGATTTTGGCGAGACCATTTGGCAATGGCACAGGCAACAATGAAGCACAAGTCGGTGCTGCAAGCTGTGCAAGGACCTGCCACTGCAGATGCTGTTCATGGTATTCGCCCTGATCCTAAGCATCTTCCGTACCGAGCGGTCGCAGAACGCGCGCCTGCTGACACTCGCCAGCGCGCAGGAAGGTGCCCTGCCGTAGGCCCTGCTGGCCGAACTCTTCCGTCGTCGTGGGAGTGTCAACGAAAGCTACTTGCTCAAGGTTGATGCGCTCAGCACCTCGGCCGAGCTCGACCAGTTCATCGGGGAGGAGCTGACGCTGACCATGCTCCAGCCGGATGGCGCACGCCGCGCCTGGCACACCCTGTGTCGCATTTGCCTTGAGGTCAATTGGCTGCCCGCCCTACCCGGACAAACGACGAGTATTCGTCCATGGCTATGATAAAACGTTCGCCAGATATCCAGCTTGACTCGTGGCGTTCGCTGCAGGCTGCAATGCTGTATCACTACGCGTCGACTGATGCGTTGAGGGAACTGCACTCCGCGGTGACTAACCTAATCGAAGGTGTCGTCGATCCGTTGCTTGAGTTATCTAGGCTGCAAGGTAGGGACGAAGCGCTTCGCAACCCTCGTTGGGGCGAACGTGACACGAGCGAAACTTGGTCGAAGAATGCCTGGCCATTTCTTAAAGACCTACAAAAGAGCGTTGCCAAAGATATCGCGACGCGTAACTTCGGTCAGTACTGTCGCACTTCAACCGACGAATGCCTACGCGGTGCGGACCAGTATTCCATGCTTTGGACGTCCGACGACGAAGAGGCCCGATACCAAGCCGCGGTCCAACTGATTAATCACATTTCAGGACCTATTGACGATACTCTAGATGAACACGATTCAGGCCGATGGTCGGATTTCGAGTTTATGTTTAGATATCGCGACTTCTGTAGAGTGTATCCAACCCGTCCCGTGTATAGGGTACGCAAAGACATTTGCGCCAACTCGGGTGAGCTTCCACCACGTGACGGTGTTTACGTTTCTGCCGACGATCCGCATGCGACTTTGCAGTTCGCATGGACTAAAGGACGAGGTTGTAAGTTGCGCTCGGCAACCACGTTCAATGAGATCGGATTAGCTGCGTTGGACTTTGTCGGACGAAGCAAACTGTGGAACGATGTCGAAAAGATGTATGAGTTTGCGACGCTACCGTCGTTCGCTGAAATTTTCCGCGAGCAGTTGGAGGTCAATGGCCGTGAGTATCCTCGATTCGCCCCAGGAGTTGTCTCACAGTCCTCATTCATGCGAAAACCGTCAAGATGGTATTTCGTTGAGATCGATGGCGAAGGGAGCCTGCCATCGGAACCGGCATGGGAGGTATCGGGTATGTCAGAGACGGTATTGCGTTTGCAAGCTGGCGAGATGTGTAAGGTTAGCAGGTAGTACTACACTCCCTCTCGCCAGGTATCGCGGCGCTTCATCGCCGCCGGTGAGATTGCTCCTCATTTCGAGACTAACTGTGGTGAGACGATTTGGCAATGGGGCACCAAACAATGAGTAACCCGTCCATTTTTTGGGTAGGTGCAACATCCTCAAAACAAAAGCAAGTCATCCGTAACTTAACTTGATGAAGTCGACTGTTCAATATCCACGCCCCACCTCATGGCAATCCCTACAAGCCGCAATGCTTTATCACTATGCATCGACTGAGGCTTTGAAAGAACTGCATGGACTGGTACGCGGTCTGATCGATGGAACTGTTGACCCGCAGTTGGCATTGGCTAGGATGGCGTCCGGGGAATCCATCCTGGCAAAAGTCGGTCGCGAAGACCGAGCAGTCAACACTACTCAATCGGAGTGCACTTGGATATTTCTTGGAGACCTAGAACGAAAACTGGCAAAAGATGTCGCAGCGCGCGGATTCGGACGGTACGAGCCGACTGCCACGGACACATGCTTACGAAACGCCGAACAGAATCCGATGCTATGGGTCCCAGCTGAGGACGATGCACCGTACCAGGCGGCAGTTAGGCTGATCAATCACCTCGCGGGTCCCATTGACAATACGCTCAGTGAGGTGGGCAGATGGAACGATTTCAGTCTCTTGCTTGGCTCGCGAGGTTTTTGCAGGGTTCATCCGACCAGGCCGATGTACAGGATTCGCGAAGATATTTGTGCCCGGACAGGGGAGCCACCTCCGCGTACCGGCGTTTACCTATCGGCAGAGGCCCCCCATGCGACACTGCAGTTTGCTTGGACGAAGGGACGAGCCTGCAAGCTGCGCGACGCGTCGACCTTTAACGACATCGGCCTGGCGGCACTCGACTTCGCTCGCAGGGACCGACTATGGTCGGATGTCGATAGGATGTACGAATTCGCGACTCTTCCTTCAGTCGCCGAGCTGTTTCACGACGGGATCAACATCTGTGGCTCGACATATCGTGAGCTGGCCCCCTCGGCAGTCGCACGATCCGCCTTCACGAACAAGCCTTCGAAATGGTATCTCGTCGAGCCAGATGGGGATGCAAGAATGCCGAGCGAACTCGTATGGGACTAGGCGCCCAAGCCAGGTGAAAGTCATCATGCGTAAAAGGCGAGAAGATATTTACGATCTGCGGCAAATCGGAACTCAGGCGTCCCTGGCCAAGCGCCATTTGGCGGCGAACACCAGCACGACAACATCCTTCTTGAGGAAGCCAACAAGCCGTTCAAGGTGTTCTTGGACGCGATCTGGAAAAAGATTTCTGTCGATCGGTGGTAGCTGTGCGGCTTCTGACTGTGCCTCACGTTGCGCAAGCGCCGTGGTCATGCTGCAATCGCAAGATCGACACCGAACCAGTTCCTCCCAGGCCTTATGCCTGACGCCTGTCTCGTGCCTGCCGCGTGAACGGCGGGCATCCCAACACGCTCAGCCCTGCCGCGTCCCACACTCCGTGCAAAACTTGGTCCCCGGCTGCAGCATCGTCGAACAGCTCACGCACGCCGCCTGCTGCACCATCTTGAACCCGCACTCGGGACAGAACTTGGCGCCATGGGTCTCGCAGCGGCACTGCGGGCACACGAGCTGCATCTCCTGCCTGGCGTCGTGCCTCACTCCGCGCGATTTGCCTTCATCGTAGGCCAGCTCGGAAGCGCTCTGTACCTCGCCTTCGGCGCGCGCTTGCGTGATCTTCACCTGGACATTGGGCGCGCAGTTGAAGCACAGGCCCTTGGCGCCGTCGAAACAGGTGCCGCACACATAGTCGTGGCAGTTGCCGCAGCGGTTGAAGTGGGCCTTGCCCGCTGCCACCGCTTCCTTGAAGGCCTGGTCGCGCGCGCTGTGCCAGCCCGCTTCGGCCATGCCGTGCAGGACCGAGCTGGCATTGCCGAGCAGGCCACCGAACATGCTGGCGCCCTTCTGCAGCCAGCCCGAGGCCTGGCCGCTGCGGTAGGGCTGGAACATGGTGCGCCAGCGGTCGCTGCAGCGCTCGCAATAGAATTCGAACTGGAAGCCGGCGTCGACGCCGGACGAATTGCTCAGGTCCCGGTAGTTATTGGAAAACTGCATTTCCGACATGGCGTAGCTCCTCGGCATCCCTTGTTTTTTGATAGCGATATTATAACAACGTGTCATGACAGGGAGACAGCGGTAAATACCGGCCTGTGGCAAAAGCGTCATGCCAAAGGCTTGTTTCTTTGCTATCCTCGGAAGTCCCAGACCAAGGATCACCATGCCGCGCCCAGGCCTCGCGCCCCTCTTTTCCGTCCTCGCCACCTGCGCACTGGCGATGGCGCCTGCAAACGCGCAGCTGCGCGCCCACCGCATCGACAATGGCACGGTCACCGTGCTGGCCAGCGAAGCCGCCGGTGGGCGCTTGTTGTCCTTTGCACTGGCGGGGCAGCCCAATTTCCTGCTGGTCGACGAGGAGGCGGGCAATCCCGACACCGGCTTCAACGCCTTCAGTAACAACGTGCCCTACCTCGGCCACGAGGTCTGGGTGGGGCCGCAAAAGGAATGGTGGACCGACCAGACCGTGAATCCCGAGCGCGCCAAGGCCAGGGCGCCCTGGCCGCCCGACCCCTACCTGAGCCTGGCCCCTTACGCGCTGGTGCAGCGCACGCCGGCGGAACTGGTGGTCGACAGCCCGCCCAGCCTGGTGACGGGTATCCAGCTGCGCAAACGCTACGCGCTGGTCAAGGGCCGGCCGAACAGCCTGCAGCTGGACGTGCGCGCCACCAACCGCCGCAACCAGCCGGTGGCGCGCGACATCTGGTTCAATACGCGGGTGCGGCCCGACACCCGGGTCTACGTGCCGGTGGCGTCGAAAGAAGATGTGCGGATGGAAGCGGCGACGCCGGAGGAAACCCCGGTCAGCACCCTGGCCGACGGCATCCTCTCGCTCGACCCGCCCGATGCCGGTGCGCGCAAGGGCAAGCTATTTATCCAGCCCGCGGGTGGCTGGATGGCGGCCTTCCACGGCAAGCAGGCTTTCGTGATCCAGTTTCGCCTCCAGCCGCGCGCTGCGATCCATCCCGACCAGGGGCAGGTCGAGCTCTATCACGAAGTCCAGCCTGGCGAGGCAGGCAAAGGCGTACTGGAAATGGAAGTCCATGCGCCCTTCGTGCGGCTGGCGCCGGGCAAGGCAATGCGCGCGTCCGAGCACTGGACCCTGCTGCCCTACCAGGGCCCGGCCACGCGCGAAGCCCATCTGGCCTTCTTGCGCCAGCACGCGCGCCAGTTAGGCCTGACAGGCTGGTAAAGCGTTAGAACAGCGAAAGATTGGGCGAAGGCGCTTCCGCCTTGGCGACCGTGCGCGGCGCGGGCCAGGCCTTCATCCCTTCCGCCGGATAGTGGCGCAGGAAGCTGCGCGCCGTTTCCACGTCGGGACAGGCGAGCCAGTCGCCGATTTCCTCCGGGCGCAGCACCACCAGCGAGCGCTTCTCGTCGTCCGGCTTGTGCATGCGCCGCATCAGCGGATGCGTATCGGCATTGATGGTGATCTGGGTAAAGGAGGCCTCGATGCGGCCATCCGCCTCGCTCCACTCTCGCCACAGGCCCGCCACGTAGAACAGCGAGTCGTCTTCCATGCCGATCCCGTAGCGCTCGGCGCGTCCGCTCTCGTAGCAAGGCTCGTAGAAGCAGGTCATCGGCACCGCGCAGAACTGCAGGCGGCGCCAGGCCGGCGCGAAGGAGCGCCGCTCGCCAAGCGTCTCGGCGCGCGCATTCATGGTGTCGAATGCCTTCACGCCCGGCGGAATATGCCGGCGCGGCACCATGCCATAGCTGGCGACGGCGGGCGCGGGGCGCCGTTCGGCATCGAGGCGCAGGATCGGGGCCGCGTAATCCTTCCAGATCTCGTCGGGCCAGCGCCAGTCGGCAGGCAGCTCGCTGAAGGCGCCGATGCTGCCGAATTGCTCCGGCGTGGGCGCCCGGTAATTCACGCACATGATCGAGTCACATTTTCTAAGGGAACGGGAATGATACCAGCGCGGCGCCCTCCTTCCGGCGCTGCCAATTGTGCGATATGAAATGCCGCTTCGATGATATATTTTTGTCAGCATTTCTACCGCCCCCGCATTGCATTTTCTATTACGCCTTCGACTGCAGCAGAACGGATAACAACTGAACCTTAGGAAAGAAACATGAACAAGAACATCGCCATCGTCGGCGCTGGATTCTCCGGGGCTGTCATCGCGAACCAGCTCGCGCACGCGGGTTACCAGGTCGAGATCTTCGAGGCGCGGCCCCATATCGCAGGCAACTGCCACTCGGAACGCGACGCCGAAACCGGCGTCATGGTGCACATCTACGGCCCGCACATCTTCCACACCGATAACGAGCGCGTCTGGGAATTCGTCAACCGCTTCAGCGAGTTCAAGCCTTACGTGAACCGCGTCAAGGCCATCACCAACGGCAAGGTCTACACCCTGCCGATCAACCTGCTGACCATCAACCAGTTCTTTGGCAAGACCCTGCGTCCGGCCGAGGCGGAGGAATTCCTGCGCGAGCTGGGCGACAAGACCATCGAGAACCCGGCCACCTTCGAGGACCAGGCGCTGCGCTTCGTGGGCCGCGAGCTGTACGAGGCCTTCTTCAAGACCTACACCATGAAGCAGTGGGGCCTGCATCCGAACCAGCTGCCGGCCAGCATCCTCAAGCGCCTGCCGGTGCGCTTCAACTACGACGACAACTACTTCGCCCACAAGTACCAGGGCATGCCGGCCAACGGCTACACCGAGCTGGTGGAGCGCATCCTCGACGTGCCGGGCATCACCGTGCACCTGAACACCCGCTTCGATCCGTCCTCGAAGGGCGACTATGCCCACGTGTTCTACAGCGGCCCGATCGACGCCTGGTTCAAGCACGCCGAGGGCCGCCTGCCCTACCGCACCCTCGACTTCGAAGTGTTCCGCGACACCGGCGACTACCAGGGCAATGCCGTCATCAACTACTGCGACGACGCCGAGCGCTACACCCGCATCACCGAGCACAAGCACTTCTCGCCGTGGGAAAGCCATGAAGGCACGGTGTGCTACAAGGAGTACAGCCGCCAGTGCGAGGAAAAGGACATTCCCTATTATCCGATCCGCCTGGCGCGCGACAAGCAGCAGCTGGAACTGTATGTGAACCTGGCCCGCCAGGAGCGGAACGTGACCTTCGTCGGCCGCCTGGGCACCTACCGCTACCTCGACATGGACGTGACCATCAACGAGGCGCTGGTCACGGCGGACAAGTTCCTGGCATGCGCGCGCGAGCAGGCCGCGATGCCGGCCTTCACGATCGATCCGCTGGCTTAAGCGCGTCCACCTGCGCCGCGGCGGCCGGTTCGCTGTGGCGCGGGCGCTACCCAGCAGGTGCAGCTGTGCGCCAGGCCGCGCGCGTTCGCCGCACAATCGGGCAAGCACCACTTCATTGTCGGGGTTGCCATGAAGAACGCGCTTGCCGCCGTATTCCTCAGCCTTTCCGCCGCCGCGGCGCCGAACTCCCTGGCGCAATCCGCCCCACCGCCCGACTCCACCACCCCGCCGCGGCTTTCGTTCTCGATCACCAACAGCCAGGTGACCCTGCGCTCGCTCGACGGCGGCTTGCTGCCCCTGGCCTTATCCGACCAGCGCCAGCACCTGCTGGTGCGCTCCTACGGCGAGGACGAGGGCGAGCATCTCGACAGCAATCCCGATCCCGGCAAGCCGGTGAGCGTGGAAGCGTCCTACGGCGACGGCTTCTCGCGCATCGAGGTTGCCCACATCTTCGGCGACGTCAGTGCGACGGTTGCCGCCGACACGGTGCTGGACGCGAGTTTCAACGACATCATCTGGGGCAGCGGCGCCACGTTCACGCTGCCGGCACGCTCATTCCTGACCATGGTCGCCTGGGTCAGTATCGACGGCGAGGCGGCCTGGGACAGCAACTACGTCGGCTTCGAACGCGGACTGATCTCGGGCACCGAAGGCGTCACCGGAGAACGCTTCATCCTGGACGGTTCGAGGGCGACCAGCCAGTACTTCCTCACCGCCCTCAATCCCCTCGACGAGGCGGCGACTTTCTATTACTACTCGAACCTGTACGCCAACGCCTATAGCGTGACGCCGGTGCCCGAGCCCGCCGGCTGGACGATGCTGGCCGCCGGGCTGGCCACAGGCATGGCGCTGAGAACGGCGGCGCGGCGACGCCTGCGCGGGACACGGCCATGAAACGCGCACTCGCAGCATGTGCGCTGGCGGCGGCCAGCGGCGGCGCCTGGAGCCAGGATGCGGGCATTCGCTTCAACCTGAGCGACGTCCATGTGAGCCTGCGGTCGATGGATGGGGCGGAACTGCCCCTGGCGGTGTCCGGCCAGCACCAGACGCTAAGCGCCCGCGCCTACAGCGCTACCGGACAGGAGGCCGAACGGCTCGACCTGGATGAGAAAATGGACGGAGCAGGCGTCTCGGTCGGGCGCGAGACCGCGTTTGTCCAGGTCGTGGTCGAGGGCACCCTTGGCGGGGCGCGCGGCGTCGCCACCTTCGCGGAGCCTTCGATCGACTGGGTCAGCAGCGAGTTCGCCTGGGGCAGCTACGGCAGCATCACCCTGCCCGCCAACTCGGTGCTCACCATCGCCGGCCGGGCCACGGTGCGCAACGATGGCGCCGAGGAGAACCGCATCAGCTTCGAGCAGGCGCTGGTGGCCGCGACCGAAGGAGCCTTCGGCGAGCGCTACGATTTGCGAGCGTCGGACGCGTCCAGCCAGTACGTCATCTCGGCCATCAATCCGCTCGACACCGAAGCCAGCTTCCGCTACGCCACCGAGCTGGCGGGTTTCGCCTTCTCGGTCAGCCCGGTGCCCGAGCCTTCCGCCTGGGCGATGCTGGCGGGCGGGCTGCTTCTGCTGCGCTGGGCACGCCCGCGCCCGGCGGGCCAAGCGATGCCCGCACCGTGACGCTGACCGGGAAGCTCCGCACCACCGGCCGGCGTCCGCCGTCGCACAGGTTGAGCAGCGCGGCCACGCCGTTGTGGGTCATCTCGCGCCAGGGGATACGCACCGAGGTGAGGCGCGGCGCCGAAAAGGCCGCGCTGGGCGCGTCGTCGTAGCCGATCACCGAGACCTCGCGCGGGACGTGGATGCCCGCTTCGTGGAAGCAGGACATGGCGCCCAGCGCCATCTCGTCGTTGGCGCAGAACAGCGCGGTGAAGCGGGTTTTCGAGGCCAGCAGCTCGTGCGCGGCCGACCAGCCACCGGCGGACGAGAAGTCGCGCTCGGCCACCCACATCCCGGCAGTGTCGATGCCGGCGTCTTCCAGTTCGCGCATGAAGCCTTCGATACGGTCGACGTTGTCCTGCACCTTCCAGGGGCCGGCGATCACGGCAATCTCGCGGTGTCCTTGGTCGAGCAAGGCGCGCGCCGCCAGGCGCCCGCCCTGCACGTGGTCGACCGTGAAGCACTGCTCGGGGATGCTGTCGAAGCCATAGTTGAGGGCGACCAGGCGCTCGCGGCGCGCGCCGAACAGGGCCAGATCGGCTTCCTCCAGGGGGCTGGTCAGCACGATCACGCCGTCGCAGCCGCGCGCGATCAACTGGCTGACGCCGTCGATCGCTTCTTGCCTGGCCTCGCCCTTGCCCGCGCCGAAGGCGATCATCATGTGCAGCCCGGCCGCGCGCAGCTCCGCATCGACGATCTTGAGGATCGCCGTGTAGAAGGTCCCCGACAGCATGGGAATGTAGACGCCGATCATGCGCGAAGTCCCGTACAGCAGCGAGCGCGCGGCGTGCGAGGGCCGGTAGCCCAGTTCCTCGACCGCCTGCTTCACCCGTTCCAGCTTGGCGGGCGAGACCGAGCCCTTGCCGCGCACCACGCGCGAGGCGGTTCCCAGTCCCACCCCCGCCAGGCGGGCTACGTCCTTGATCGTCGGCACAGGCCTTCCTCGTCGATGGTGAGCGTTTGCTTAACGTAACACAGTCTGGATCGCGCGGGCCGGAATCTCGACCGCCGTTTCCAAGCCGTCGACCATCAGCCGGTAGCGCTGCGCCTGGGCCGTCTTGTTCATGACGACGATGGCGAGCGAGCCGTCCGGGTTGCGGAAGGCCACCGTGTCCAAGGTGCTGCGGCTCGTGGTGGCATTTACGCGGCGCGCCTTCGGCTTGATGTAGCGCGTGAAGTGGCCCATGTAGGCGTAGCTCGGGGTGTACACCAGCTTCCCGTCGTCGCTCGCATGTAGCAGCGCGAAGCAGAAGTTGCCCACGTGGTTGGGCCCGCCCCGGCTGTCGAGCAGCATGTTCCAGTCGATCCAGCCGGCCGCGCCGGCGTTCAGGTCGGCCATGATCTCGCGGCCATAGCGTTCGCCGTTGGCCCAGTCCTGCAGGCGCGCCGGGTCGAACTTCTCCACCGTCGCCTCGGTCATCAAGAGGGGTACGTCCGGATAGGCGGCGTGCACGGCCGCCACGTTGCGGTGCATCGGCTGGCCCTTGGCCCAGGTCTCGTACCAGTGGAAGCCGATGCCCCACACATAGGGCCGCGCCTTGGGGTCGTTCAGGATGTGGGCCGCGCGCTGCGGCAGCAGGTCGCGGTTGTGGTCCCAGACGATGATCTTCTTGTCCTTCAGGCCCGCGCGCGCCAGCGCCGGCCCCAGGTGGTCGCCCAGGAAGCGCGTTTCTTCCTCGGCGGTGTAGATCATCGATTCCCAGGTCTGCTTCGCCATCGGCTCGTTCTGCACCGACAACCCCCACAGCGGGATGCCCGCCTTTTCGTAGGCCTGCACGAAGCGCACGATGTAGCTGGCCCACAGGTCGCGGTTCTCCGGCAGCAGGCTGCCGCCTTGCAGCATGCTCTTATTCGACTTCATCCAGGCCGGCGCGCTCCAGGGGCTGGCGAATACCCGCATGTCGGCGCCGTGACCCTTGGCCGCCGCCAGCGACTGGCGCAGCAGGGGCAGGCGGTGCCGCTCGTCGTGCTTGACGCTGAACGAGCTGAGTGAGCGGTCGCCGTCCTTCACATAGGTATAGCTGCCGCTGCTGAAGTCCGAGCTGTGGATGGTGGTGCGCAGCACGTTGTAGCCCAGGCCCTCAACCGGATCGAAGTAGGCCTTGAGGTATTCGCGCTGGGCGGCGGGCGTCAGCTTGGCGTACACCTCGGCCACGGCGTCGGTCACCGCGCCGCCGAAGCCGAACACTTCCTGGAAGCGCTGGCGCGTGTCCACGAAGACCGCGGTTTCGGTTTCCAGCGGCTGTCCCGCCGGGCGCGGCGTGCCCAGGGCCTGCACGGCGAAGCGCTGGCCGCTGCCCTGGGCCGTCGTCACCACCTGCCAAGGAGCGCCGGGCGCCGCCTGGGCGCCCAGTACCGTCATCAGTGCAGCGCCGCACACCATGCGTATCGTCTGTCGTTTCGTTGTCATCCGCTCTCCGATTACAGTTTGTAGTTCACGCCGAACAGCACCTGGCGGCCGTAGGTCGTGTAGCGTTCGGGCGCATAGGCGCCGCTGGCGAAGGCGCTGCCCTGCTTGGTCTGGTAAGGCTCGTTGCCCAGGTTGTTCACCTGGAGCAGGAAGGACAGGTTCTTGTACGGGCCGTCCTGGAATTCATAGCCGAGCTGGATGTCGACCTGCTTCTCCGCCAGGATCTCGCTGAAGGCGCGCTGGGCGAACAGGCCGGTGACCTCGCCGCGGAAGGCTGAGCGGTAGCGCTGGGCCACGCGCGCCGAGAAGCCGTGCTTCTCGTAGAACACCGTCAGGTTGGCCACCACGCCCGACAGCCCGGGCAGCTTCTCGGTGGTGCCCGGTCCATTGGGGCTGATCGAGCTTTCGGTGCCCGAGGCGCTGGCCTGCACGCCGAAGCCGTCCAGGCGCTCCCACAGCATGCCGAACTGCAGGGCCGCGGTGAGCTCGATGCCGCGCACGAAGCCGCCCTGGCCGTTGGCCGGCTGGTTGATGGTGCCGATGTTCGTCAGCGGCAGCACGGCGCTGGAATTCGGGAAGCCGGTGAAATCGAAGGGGAGCTGCTGGTTGTAGATATAGCTCTTCAGGTCCTTGAAGAAGTAGGCGGCCGAGAGATAGCTGCCCTTGCCCAGGTAGTGCTCGAGCGAGAGGTCGAAGGAGTTCGCGCGCCAGGGTTCCAGCTGCGGGTTGCCGCCATTGCCGTTCCACATGCGGGTGGTTGCGTCCACGCCCGCCGAGACGCCGGCGCGCATGTCCGACATGCGCGGCCGCGCCACCGTCTTGGCGGCGCCCAGGCGCAGGTAGGTGTCGTGCAGGTAGTTGCCGAGGTCGAAGTTCAGGTTCAGGCTGGGGAGCACGTCGTGGTAAGAGTGGCCGTCGCGCAGCGGCGTGATGACATTGCCGCTGACGGCCTTGCCCTCGGCCTGCTGGTCGACGTGCACGTACTGCACGCCCAGGTTGCCGCGCAAGGGTACGGGGCCCAGGTCGGTGTCGATGCCCAGGCGCAGGTAGCCGATGCTCTGCTTCTCGGTCACGGCCCAGTCCTGCTGGGCGACGTCGGTGTCGACCGGGCGCTTGTCGTAGAACTGGTCGAGCGCGGCGCGGGGGTCGAAGCTCAGCACGCCCGGGATACCGGCCCAGGACAGCGAGGTAGTCGGCTGGATGATGTTGGCCGGGACGGTGCTCAGGGCGCGATCGTTCTTCAGCCAGTAGGTCTGGGACACGTCCTCGTGCGACTTGTCGCGCTTGGAGTAGCTCAGGCCGGCCTGCACGTCGCGGAAGAACCCATCCAGTTCGCCGCGCAAGTGCAGCTTGGCCGCGCCCAGGCGGTCTTCCACGCGCGGGTGGTGCATGGTGGCGTCGTGGCCCCAGCCGCCGACGTCGGTCAGCTTGATAATGCCGGGGTTGGTGAAGTCGATGCTGGGGGTGAACTGCGGCAGGCCGGCGCCGACCGGAATCCGGAACTGGAAGTCGTTGTCGGTGACGCCCGAACCAGCCGGCCCCAGGCCGGCGTAAGTCTCGGAGGTGGTCTCGCGGCGCTTGGCCGAAGACCAGGACAGGTCGCCGTCCGCCGTCCAGCGCTGGTTGAGGCGCACTTTGGTGTTCCAGCCGGCGGCGGCCATCTCGTCGCGCCGTTCGTTGTAGTCGTTGCGCACGATGGGCTCGAGGTTGACCAGGCTGCCGCCGGTGAGCAGGCGCACGCCGCCGATGGTCTCGATCTGCGGATTGCGGTAGGTGACGGCGCTCCACTGGTGCGAGTTCCACATCATGCCGCGCATGATTTCTTCCTGGTCGAATCGCGAATAGTACAGGTCCAGGGTCGAGCGCACCTCGCGGCCCGGCTTCCAGTCGATCACCGCCATCAGGCCGTCGCGCACCTGCTTGCGCGAGGTCGAGGTCACTTCCGCGCCCTTGAGCGCCACCACGTCCTCGTTCCCGGCCGGCAGGTTGTTCTGGTCGCCCCACCACCAGGACTTGTATTCCTTCTGCTGTCCCGGCGAATCGAGGTGGGCGTAGCCGATGGCCAGCCCCAGCGTATTGTTCAGGTACTGGTCGATGTAGGAGACCGACAGGCGCTTGCCCCTGGTCGACCAGCCGCTGTTGAGTTCTCCGTTGCCGTTATGCTCGCCCCGTACATTGAAGGCGATGGTGCGGCCCTTGCGGTCGAGCGGGCGCACGGTGCGCAGGTCGATGGTGCCGGACAGGCCGGCCGCGGTCATGTTGGCGTCAGGGGTCTTGTAGACGGTCACGCCACTCAGCAGCTCAGACGGATACTGGTCGAATTCGGCGCTGCGGTCATTGCTGGTGCTGGTCTGCTCGCGGCCGTTGAGCAGGGTGACGCCGAAGTCGGGCGCCAGGCCGCGCAGCGAGATCACCTGGGCGCGGCCGGCCACGCGCTGGGCGGTCAGCCCGGGCAGGCGCGCGATCGACTCGGCGATCGACACGTCCGGCAGCTTGCCGATGTCCTCGGCGGTGATGGCCTCGACGATGGAATCGGATTCCTTCTTGATCGCGATCGAGCTTTCGATACTGCCGCGGATGCCGGTGACGACCACCTGGGCGGGGGTCTCCTCTCCCGGCTGCGCCTGCTCCTGGGCCTGGGCGTGCACCGCCGCGCTCCACAGCAGCAGCGCACAGGCGGCGGCGATGGGAGTGACGGCGAACGCGCCGGTCGACGCGGTGTTGCTCTCGGTCTTGCCAAAACGGGTCATATCGGTCTCCAGTGTTTTATAATAAAAGAAATTGGAAACGTTGCCAACTTGCGGCCAAATAGTTGGCAACAGGTCCAGCCCAAGCTGCGGCGGGAGCGTTGCCAACGATTTGCTGCCTTCGTATGCATACAGGCAGTCGACGGTTCCTTTATTATTTGGAAACGTTGCCAATCCTCAGCGCAAGATTGGAAACGTTGCCAAAATTTACGTCACATTATGGTCTTGCTGGAAATGCATTGTCAATCCAATTGTGAATACACCGCGCCGCCCTCACCGCTTGTCGTTCCAGCTGAAGGTAGCGACACTGTTGGCCGGCAGCGCATAGCGGAAGCCCTGCTTGCCAATGCGGACCGAGAAAGCGCGCGCTTCCTTACCGCCGTTGGCCACGATCAGCGCCATCGACCCATCGCGGTTGCGGAATGCGACGTTGGCCAGCTCCCCCGCCGCCTCGCTCGACGCGATGCGATGCGCGCCCGGCTTGACGAAGCGGCTGGCGTGGCCCAGTGCGTAGTACTCCACGTTGCGCGTGACCTCGCCGGTGCGCGCATCGATGGTGACCACGCCGCGGCAATCCTTGCAGCCGCCCAGGTGCGGGCCGTCTTTCTCATCCAGGGCCAGGTTCCACAGCAGCACGCCGCGCGCCCAGCCGCGCGTAGTGTCGATCACCAGGGTGCGGGTGAAGTACATGAGGTTCTTCGCCCAGTCCGGCGACCAGCGTCCGCCCGAGCACTCGGTGAACCAGGTGTCCTTGTCCGGGAACTTCGCATGCACCTGGGCCTGCACGGCCACATTGCCCGCGTAGCAGTGCCAGGCCACGCCGCTCACGTACTTCGCCGCCGCCGCGTCGCCCAGCACGGCGGCGGGCGAATCCGGCTCGTCCCAGTTATGGTCCCAGTCGAAGACCGTGGTGCCGGGCTGCTCGCGCGCCAGCAGCGGGCCCAAATGGCCGCCGATGAAGGCGGCGCGGCTGGGCGGATTCACGCGCATGCCGGGATAGTTGTCCGGCTCGAAGTGCGGCTCGTTCTGCAGGGTGAGCGCGAAGATGGGCACGCCCTCGGCCTTCATCGCGCCCACATAGCGGCCCAGGTAGCGGGCAAATGCGTCATAGGCTTCCGGCTTCAGCGCTCCCTTCACCAGGCTGTCGCTCGTCTTCATCCAGCCCGGGGCGCTCCAGGGCGAGGCCATCACCTTCAGCTGCGGATTGATCGCCAGCGCCCGCTGCACGGTCGGCAACACGGTGGCGCGCTGCGGGTCGATCGAGAAGCGCTTCAGTTCCGGATCCTGCTCGCCTGGGGGCATGTCGTCGAAGCTGTAGTGGGTCTGCGAAAAGTCCGAGGCGCCGATGGTCAGGCGCGTGAACGACAGGCCCAGGCCAGGATCGCGCCCGAACAGCTCGCGCAGCAGGGCCTCGCGCTGCGCCGGGCTCATGCGCTGCTGGATCAGGTAAGCAGAGGCGTCCGTGATCGAGGCGCCGAAACCCTGGAACTCCTGATAGCGCTTGCTTGGGTCGATCTCGATCACGGTGCCGGCGGTGTTCACCTTGCCAAGGCGGGCGTCCGCCTCGCGCGCCAGCAGCTTGCTTTGGTCGCCGGTGGTCACCCAGGCCTGGACCGCACTGTTCGCGGCCGCATGGGGAAGGCAGCCGCCCAGCAGCGTCGCCAGTACGGCGCGGCGCAGTATCGTGCTCGTTATTTCCATCGTCGATGTCTCCTTGTTGTGGGGTGGATATAATTGGAAACGTTGCCAATTTAATATACCATGCTCGCCAGCACGAAAACACGCGCATCCAGAAAAAGCTTCTACTGCCCTCCCGCACACCAAGCGGCTACAACGGTTATCATTTACGAATGATTGATTAGGTTGAAAGCTGACTGCGGACATGAACACATCCGGGCAGACTGACCTGCTACCCCATCCCTGCGCCTCCGGCCGGCCACAAGCCCTTTGCCACGAGCGCGCTCTCCACTGCCTTCCTGCTACCGTGTGCAGGACGCCGCAGAGGATTTCATCCGGCTCCGCCGGCCCGGCGGCGCGGCGCTTCATGCGCCCTGCGCGGCGGGCGACCATTTAACTCTTTACTGCACACACGAAATGAATCCCTCGACTGAGATTGAAAACGGCCTTCCCCTCGACATGGTGATCTTCGGCGGCATGGGCGACCTGGCGATGCGCAAGCTGCTGCCGGCGCTCTACATGGCCTACCTGCACGGCAACCTGCCGGGCACGACCCGCATCCTGTCCACTGGCCGCCAGGACTTCGACCGCGAGACCTACCTCGCCCATGTCGGGGAGCATTCGCGTTCCTTCATCAGCGAGAACAATTTCAACGAAAAGACCTGGGACGGCTTCCTCAAGCTGCTCGAGTACGTGCGCCTGGACGTGCAGGCAGCGCCGGACTTCTCCGCCCTGGCCCAGGCCACGCGCGCCGGCGCCCAGCGCGTGTTCTACCTGTCGACCGCGCCTTCGCTGTTCACCACCATCTGCGACAAGCTGGCCGCCGCCGGTCTGGTCGACGCGCAGTCGCGCGTGGTGCTGGAAAAGCCGCTCGGCAACGACCTGCCTTCGGCGATCGAGATCAACGAGGCGGTCGGCAAGCACTTTGCCGAATCGCAGATCTACCGCATCGACCACTACCTGGGCAAGGAAACCGTGCAGAACCTGATGGTGCTGCGCTTCGGGAACTCGATCCTGGAACCGCTGTGGCGCGCGCCGAACATCTCGAGCGTGCAAATCACTGTGGCCGAGGAGATCGGCGTGGGCAGCCGCGCCGGCTTCTACGACGGCACCGGCGCCATGCGCGACATGCTGCAGAACCACCTGCTGCAGCTGCTGTGCATCGTGGCCATGGAGCCGCCGACCTCGCTCAACGCCGACGCGGTGCGCGACGAGAAGCTGAAGGTGCTGCGCTCGCTGCGCCGCCTGACCCTGGCCGACATCGCCCGCGACACCGTACGCGGACAGTACAGCCATGGCGTCAGCGGCAACCAGGAAGTCCCGGGCTACCACGAAGAAAAGAACGTCCCGGCGGACAGCAAGACCGAGACCTTCGTCGCCTTGCGCGCCCACATCGATACCTGGCGCTGGTCCAAGGTGCCCTTCTACCTGCGTACCGGCAAGCGCATGCAGCGCCGCTCGTCCAAGATCGTGGTCGAATTCGCCAACCCGCCCTTCCCGCTGTTCCCGGACGCGCCGGGCGGCGTCGCCAACCGCCTGGTCATCGAGCTCCAGCCCGAGGAAGCGATCAAGCTGCAGATCATGGCCAAGCAGCCGGGCAGCGGCATGCAGATGCAGCAGGTGACCTTGAACCTCGACCTGCAATCGGCCTTCCAGCAGCGCCGCGCCGAAGCCTACGAGCGCCTCTTGATCGACGTGGTGCGTGGCCGCCTGACCCACTTCATGCGCCGCGACGAGCTGGAGGCCGCCTGGGCCTGGGCCGATCCGATCATCGAAGGCTGGGGCACCCTGGGCGAGAAACCGCATGCCTATGCGGCCGGTTCCTGGGGGCCTGCGGAGTCCTTCGCGCTGCTGGCGCGCGACGGCTTCGCGTGGGTCGAATAGTCAAAAACTGATAATGAAGCGCGCGCCCTTGCCGACCGGCCGGGCGTAGCGCACGGTGCCGCCGTTGGCGTGCACCAGGTGGCGGACCATCGCCAGGCCGATGCCGCCGCCCTGCTTCTTGGTGGTGAAGAAGGGAGTGAAGATGTGGGCGGCCACGTCCTCGGGCACGCCCGGCCCGTCGTCCGCGACCTCGATCCGTAAGCGCGCGCCGCGCACCAGGCGCGCGCTCACCCGCGCGCCCGCCTTGTCGATGCCGGCCGTCGCCTCGAAGGCGTTCTTGAGCAGGTTGATCAAGGCCTGTTCCAGCTGGCCGGGATCGGCCACCAGCTCCATCGAACCCGGTTCCACCGAAAACACCACCTCGCCGCCACGCGCGCGCCACAAGGGATTCACCAGCGCTGCGACCCGCTCGAACATCCCGGCGATGCGGATGCGTTCCGGATGCGCCTCAGGTACGTTGGACAGGCTGCGGTAGCTCGCCACGAAGGCCACCAGGCTGTCGGCGCGGCGCCGAATCGCGTCCAGGGCCGTGCCCAGGTCGGCGCTGATGTCGGGATCGAGTCCTTCGGCTTCGCGCACCAGCTCATAGGCGGTGTGCGAGAGCGAGGCCACCGGCGTCAGCGAATTCATGATCTCATGGGTCAGCACGTGCACCAGCTGGCGCCAGGCGTTCAGCGCTTCGGCTTCCAGCTCGCTTTCCACCGGCATCAGGGCCGCCAGGCGCTGGGGCTTGCCGTGCAGGGCCACCGAGGCCACCGCCACCAGGGCGCGCTCGCCGCCGCGCTCGGTCTCGAACTGCAAGGTGGCGCGCCGTTCAGTGGGCTGGGCCGCCAGCTCGGCGTAGAGCCCGGCCGGATCGGTCGCGCGCCCTGGCGCCACCAGCTTGCGCGCCATGGCGTTGAGCGGCGCCACGGCGCCCGCACCCGCCGCACCCTCGATGCGGAACAGCGCGATGGGCGCGAATTCCAGGCGCGCCTCCAGCGCCAGGGCGTTGTCGACCAGGCTTTGCTGCTCGATGTTCAAGGCGCCGTAGCCGGTGACCGTGTCCGCCGGGCGCGGCGCCTCCAGGCGGCGCAGGCAGCCCCACAGCAGCATCAGGCAGGGCAGCACGCCCAGCAGGCACAGGACCGCGAGGCGCGGCGAATCGCGCAAGCTGCCCGCGCCCCAGGCCAGCAAGCCCACGCCCGAAACCGCAAGCACGACGCCGGCCCGCAGGCGCCTAGATGCCATGCTTGCCCAGCTTGCGGTAGAGCGCCGCGCGGCTCAGGCCCAGCATGCGCGCCGCCAGGCTGATGTTGCCGTTGGCCTTGTCCAGGGCCGCGGCGATGGTGTCGCGTTCGAGCGCGCCCAGCTTGAAGCTGTCCTCGGCCACGGGCTCCGGCGCCGCGGTCGCTTCCGGTATCGCGGCAGGCGCCGTCAGCCCGAAGTCCTCGAAGCGGTATTCCGGCTGGCCGGCCAGGATCACGGCGCGCTCGCAGGCATGGCGCAGCGCACGCACATTGCCCGGCCACGACCAGGCGCACAGGCGCTCCATCGCATTCGGCGCCAGCTCGCGCACCGGGCGCTGGTACTGGGTCTCGTAGAGCGACAGGTAGTGGTGCAGCAGGCCGGGAATGTCGTCGCGCCGCTCGCGCAGCGGCGGCACCCGGATCACGATGGTGTTCAGGCGGAACAGGAGGTCGGGCCGGAATACGGCCGGGTCGAACAGGCGCGCCTCGTCCAGGTTGGTGGCGCTGACGATGCGCACGTCGATCGCCTCGGCGCGGTCGGCGCCGATGGGCGTCACCTCGCGCCGCTCGAGGGCCGTGAGCAGCTTGGCCTGGGCCGGCAAGGCCATGTTGCCGATCTCGTCGAGGAACAGGCTGCCGCCGCGCGCGGCCTGGAAGCGTCCGGCGCGGTCGGCCTTGGCGTCGGTGAAGGAACCGCGCCGGTGGCCGAACAACTCGCTCTCGAAAGTCGATTCCGGCAGCGCGCCCATGTCCACCGCCAGGAAGGTAGCGCCGGCGCGGCGCGAAGCCTGGTGAATGGCGCGCGCCACCAGTTCCTTGCCCACGCCGTTCTCGCCCAGCACCATCACATTGGCCTCGGTCGGCGCGACGCTGGCGATCATGGCCTTTACCTCGCGCATCGCGGCCGAGTCGCCCATCAGGCTGGAGGCGCCAGGGGCCGCGCTGGCCGCACGCCGCGCCAGGGCGCCGTCGACGGCCGCCACCAGGCGCGCATTGTCCCAGGGCTTGGTGATGAAGTCGCCGGCGCCGCGCTTCAGGGCTTCCACCGCCAGCGGCACGTCCGCGTAGGCGGTTAGCGCGATCACGGCGGGCGGGCGCGGCAGCGCGCGCAGGCGGTCCAGCACGCCCAGGCCTTCGGCGCCGTCGATGCGGCCCGGCGTGAAGTTCAGGTCGAGCAGCACCACGTCCGGCGTGCGCGCCGCAAGCAGTGCATCCAGCCCTGCGGGGTCGTCCAGGGTCTCGACCGCGCCGTGACGGCGGCGCAGCAGCATCTGCGCCGCGCAGGCGACGTCGCGGTCGTCGTCGAGGATCAGGATGTGGGCGGTGGAATCGGCCATCGGGCTGGGCGGTCGGGGACGGGATTGCCATTCTAGCAGCGCCCTGGCGCCCTGGGGACAGGCGGTGGACGCCTGTCCGGAAGCGCACACCACCACCTGTCCGGATCCGGACACTTTCCCCGTGTACAGCGCGGAAAAACACGAAAACATGGCCGAAAAGGCACTGGCACGGAGCTTGCAAATACGAAGGCATTTCGTTTCGAGAGCCAGCATGGACCGCATTCCCCCACACGCAGTCACCGGCGCCGCCATGGACACCGTGGTCCCCAGGCGCCGCGGCCGGCTTGCCCTGCGCATCGTCCTGGCCATCGCCGTCCTCGCCCTGCTGGCCTGGGCCGCCTGGCAGCTGATGCCACACGGCCTGCAGGTAGCGCGCCAGGACCTGCGCACCGCCCGCGCCGTGAGCGGCGTCTACCGCGACGACATCGTCGTGCGCGCCACCGCCGAGCCGCTCAATTCCATCATCCTCGACTCGGTCGAATCCGGACGGGTCGAGGAAGTCTTCGTCCAGGACGGCCATCCGGTGAAGAAGGGCCAACTGCTGTTCCGCCTGTCCAACCCGCAGCGCAACCTGGAACTGCTGGAACGCCAGGCCGAGCATGCGCAGCAGATCTCCAACCTGGCCACCCTGCGCGTGGCCCACGAGGCCGGCCGCACCGACCACCAGCGCCGCATCGCCGACCTCGAGTTCGCGCTGGACCAGGCCCGCAAGCAGTACGCCCGCAACAGCCGCCTGGCCGCCCAGGGTTTCATCTCCTCGGTGGCCCTGGAGGAGTCCGGCGACAAGCTGGCCCAGCAGCAGCGCGCCCTGCAGGTCGAGCGCGACAGCATCGCCACCGAGGAGCGGGTGCGCCGGCAAGGGCTGCAGCAGATGGAAACCGCGATCCGCGGCCTGCAATCGGGCCTGCAGCTGGTCGACGCCACGGTCGACGCGCTGGCCGTGCGCGCGCCCAGCGACGGCGTGCTGACCGACTTCCGCCTGCAGGTCGGCGAAACCGTGCGCCCCGACCAGCACATCGGCCGCATCGACGATCCCAAGCGCTTCAAGCTCACCGTGCTGATCGACGAGTTCTACCTGAGCCGGGTGTCGGTCGGGCTCCAGGGCGGCGTGGTCCAGGGCGAGCGCGTGTATCCGGTCAAGGTGCGCACGGTCTTTCCGCAGATCCGCGAAGGCCGCTTCACCGCCGAACTGGTCTTCACCGGCGCCCAGCCGGACGTGATCAGCCCGGGCCAGAGCCTGGACGCGCGCCTGACCCTGGGCCAGCCGGCCCCGGCCCTGATGCTGCCGACCGGCGCCTGGCTGGGCGACAGCGGCGGCGCCTGGGCCTTCGTGCTCGCGCCCGGCGGCGGCGAGGCCAGGCGCCAGCCGCTGCGCCTGGGCCGCCGCAACAACAGCCAGGTCGAGGTGCTGTCCGGCCTGAAGGCCGGCGACCAGGTCATTACCTCGAGCTACGCGGCCTTCGGCAAGGCCGAACTGCTGCAGTTGAATCCCTAACCCATACCGCCAACCAAAGAAGACAAAGGAAGCACCATGCTCAAACTCTCAGGCGTCAGCAAGATCCACGTCGCGGGCGAAGTCCAGACCACCGCCCTGGACCGCATCGACCTCGACATCGCCGCCGGCGAGTACGTCGCCATCACCGGCCCCTCGGGCTGCGGCAAGTCCACCCTGCTGAGCGTGCTCGGCCTGCTCGACGTGCCGACCGAGGGCGCCTACTGGTTCGAGGGCCAGAACGTGGCCGGCTGGAGCGAGTCGAAACTCAACGAACTGCGGCGCGGCCGCGTGGGCTTCATTTTCCAGAGCTTCAACCTGATCGAGGAGCTGAGCGTCTTCGAGAACGTGGAGCTGGCCCTGGAGTACACCGGCACCCCGGCCGCCGAACGGCGCCAGCGCGTGACCGCGATGCTGGAGCGCCTGGGCGTGGCCCACCGCGCGGCGCACCGGCCTTCGCAGCTCTCGGGCGGCCAGCAGCAGCGGGTGGCGATCGCACGGGCACTGGTGGCGCGGCCGGCCATGCTGCTGGCCGACGAACCGACCGGCAACCTGGATACCGCTCACGGCGACGAAGTGATGCGCCTGCTGCGCACCATCAACGCAGAAGGCACGACCGTGGTCATGGTCACCCACTCGCCGGCGCACGCGGCCCAGGCCTCGCGCACCCTGCACCTGCTCGACGGCCGCGTGGTGGTCGACGCGCTGCAGGCGGCGTAAGGAGAGCCGCATGAACCTGCGCGATTTTCGCATCGGCTGGCGCCTGCTGGTCAAGGAACCGGCGTATTCGGCGGTGGTGATCCTGGGCCTGGCCGTGGGCTTCGCCGCCTGCTTCCTGCTGCTCGGCTACGTGGCGCATTCGCTGTCCTACGACCGCCACATCCCGGAACGCGGCCAGATCTACCGCCTGATGCAGCACTGGAACCACCCGACCGCCTCCAGCAGCCACTGGAGCAATGCCAGCAGCCTGCCGGCGCGCGACGCCGTGGTCCAGAGCGGCGTGCCGGTGCTGGCCTCCACCTTCATCGAGCGCAATATCGACGTGCGCGTGGGGAACCAGGTCCAGACCATCAGCCTGACCGTGGTCGACCCGGCCTTCGAGCAGATCTTCAAGCCGCCTGTCTCCGCGGGCAAGCTGGCCGACGCGCTGGCCCGGCCGGACGCCTTCGCCCTCACCCGCGAGACCGCCGTCAAGCTGTTCGGCAGCGAGGACGCGGTCGGCAAGACGGTGCAGGTGGCGGGCCGCCCTTACCACATCGCCGCCGTGCTCGAGGACCAGCCGGCCGCCACCACCCTCCCCTATGCGGCCCTGGCGGGCACCCGCACCTCGGTATGGAACGAGGAATACCGGCGCCTGGTCACCACCAACTGGGGCTCCTCGCACGGGCCGGTCTACGTCAAGCTGCCGACCGGCGCCGACGCCGCGCCGGTGATCGATTCGGTGCGCCGCGCCATGCTGGCCTCCAGCTTCTACCAGCGCCAGACGCCCGACCAGATCGCGGCCCTGAACGGCCAGGACATGATCAGCTTCCGCCTGGGGCCCTTGGCCGAGGCCTACCTCGATCCGAACGTGGAGGATGGCGGCAAGCGCCACGGCAACCGCAAGACCATTTTCGGCCTGGCCGCGGTGGCCCTGCTGATCCTGGTGCTGGCCGCCACCAATTACGTCAACCTGGCCACCGTGCGCACCCTGCGCCGCCAGCGCGAGATCGCGGTGCGCAAGGTGCTGGGCGCGGGCGCCGGCGCCGTCAGCCGCCAGTTCCTGGCCGAGTCGGTGCTGGTGTGCCTGATCGCCACCGCGATCGGCCTGCTGCTGGCCTGGCTGCTGCTGCCTGTGTTCGCCGACCTGGTACAGCGCGAGCTGGACCGCATGTTCACGCCGCTCTCGATCGGCCTGAGCCTGGCGACCGGCGTGCTGCTGGGCGTGCTGGCCGGCGCCTATCCGACCTTCTCCGCGCTCAAGGTGCTGCCGACTGCCGCCCTCCAGGGACGCGGCAACAGCGAGACCGTGGGCGGCCTGCGCCTGCGCCGCGTGCTGACGGTGCTGCAGTTCGCCACCGCCATGGGCCTGACCGGCATGACCCTGGCCGTGGCCTGGCAGACGCGCTACGCCTCCAGCCTCGACCCGGGCTTCGATCCGGCGCCGCTGCTGGTGCTGACGGCATCCGAGGACATGCGCAACGCCAGGGTGCGCGCTTTCCGCGACGCCCTGCTGCGGGTTCCCGGCGTGACCGGGGTGGCCCAGAGCGACGCCCCGGTCACGGTCAACCGCAACAGCACCGCGCTGCGCCGCGACGGCGGCGAGGCGGTCGAGATCAGCACCCTCTACGTGAGCCCCGAGTTCTTCGACGTCTACGGCCTCAAGCGGGTCGCGGGCCGGCTCTACGACCCAGGGCGCGACAAGGCCGAGGACGAGGACAAGATCGTGATCAACGAGGCCGGCGCGCGCCGCTTCGGCTTCGCCAGCGCCCAGGACGCGGTCGGCAAGTACGTGCGCCAGCCGGACGGCTCCGGCACGCCGATGCAGGTGATCGGCGTGGCGCCCGACATCCGCCACCGCTCGGCGCGCGAAGCGATGCAGGCCACCGTCTACTTCCTGGAAACTCGCACCCCGGTGTTCAGCGTGCGCACCGAGGACGGCGGCGCGCGCCAGGAAGACGTCAAGCGCGCCATCGAGGAGCTGTGGCCACGCCATTTCCCGAACGACGTGCTGGAGGTCCAGCGCGCCGCCGGCATGTTCGCCCTCAACTACGCGGACGACCTGCGCCTGGCCAAGCTGCTGGGGGCCTCGAGCGTGATCGCAACCGCCATCGCCGCCTTCGGCATCTACGTGCTGGCGGCCTACAGCGTGCAGCGCAAGGCGCGCGAGATCGTGCTGCGCAAGCTGTATGGCGCGGGCAAGGGCGCGATTGCCGGCCTGGTCGGCAGGGAGTTTGCGGTCCTGCTGGGCGTGGGCGCCCTGATCGGGCTACCGGCCGCCTGGCTCGCCATCGAGCGCTATCTCGCGGGCTTCACGGAACGCGCGCCGATCGGCGCCTGGACCATTGCCGGCGCACTGCTGGTGGCCTGCCTGGTTGCCTTGGGCTCCACCGCGCGCCATGCGCTGGCGGCGATGCGGATCCGGCCGGCGCTGGCCTTGCGCGAATAGGGAAGGCTGACGCCGGTTGCGTTGGAATCCATACCGGCGCAGTATGGTTGCCGGCAGTTCCCATGATTCCGGAGGCTGTCCCAGGACCGGCGCCCCCGCGCCGGCCGCGCTTGACGGAGAGCCCGCCATGCCGGTAGGAATGTCCAGGTCCTTGATGCTGTCCTTCGCCGCCCTGTGCCTCGCCGGCTGCGGTCTCATGCGGGATGATTGGAATTCCCCGGTGCCGCCGCTCGAGCAAGGCCCGGCGGCGCCCACCGCGCCGGGCATCACTGCGCAGTGGTTCGGCGTCAGCACCTTGCGCTTCAGCGACGGCGAGACCACGATCTTGATCGACGGCTTCCTGTCGCGCCCGCACTGGCTGCCGGCCGCGCTGCTGCCCCTGGCGACCGACGAGGAACTGGTCAGGAATACCTTGCACGCGCACGGCCTGCGCAAGATCGACGCGCTGCTGGTGGCGCACTCCCATTACGACCACGCCCTGGACGCGCCCTTCGTGGCGTCCGAGACCGGCGCCGTGCTGGTCGGCTCGGCCTCGACCGCGGCGATCGCGCAAGGGGCCCGCCCGGCCCCGGAGCGGGTGTGCCAGGTCAAGGGCGGGGACTGGATCCGGGTCGGCAAGTTCGACATCAGGATCCTCGCCACGCCGCACATCGCCACCTTGCTCGACGGCCAGGTCGAATCCCACTTCGCGCCGCGCTCGCGCATCTACCGCTACCAGCTCGGCGAGAATTTTTCCTTCCTGTTGCGCCATCCGCTGGGCGCCATCCTGGTCGTTCCCAGCGCCGCCACCGAAGCGGGCATGTTCATGGATGTGCGGGCCGACATCGTCTTCCTCAGCATCGCGCAACTTGGCAAGCGCCATCCCGGGGAGATCGGGGAATTCTGGCGGGAGGCGGTCAAGGACAGGGGGGCCTTCCTGGTCATTCCTATCCATTGGGACAATTTCACGCGCCCGCTCGATCGGCCGCCGCGGCCCTTCCGCTGGCCGATCGACCGAGTCGGCGCCGCCCTGGACGAGCTGCAGCGCCAGGCAGCCGCCACGCCCGGCGTCGCGCTCAGGATGATGCCGATAGCCCAGGCCGTGCGCCTGCCCGCGCGCTCAGCGAGCCCGGCGCCGCCGCAGGATCCAGGCATACAGCCCGATATTGATGCCGAGCACCGCCGCTGCGAGGACATATTGCGTGCCGCGTCCGAGCCCGGCCGGGTAGATCAGTGACAGCAGGTAGTGCTCGATGAAGCCGCCGCTGTAGCCGGCCTCGCCGGCCAGGCGGCGCAGCGCGATTTCCAGGTAGGTGAGCGGGCAGACCGCGCCGGTCGCCTCGATGCCGAAGCCCCATACCGCCGCCAGCAGGTGGGCCGGCATCAGGCCGCGGCGGCGCGCCACCAGCAAGGCGCCGAACACGACAAAGAGGATGAAGCCGACATGCAGCAACAGGACTGCGTCGGCCAGGATACGGTGGAGCATGGCGGAGGTGATTGGTACCCGGTGCTTCCCATGCTAGCGCTTTCCCGCGCGGCTTGCCCGTTTGGCGCAGCGCAAGGCCCGGCGCCGTTCGATTGACGCCCGCTGGCAAGCGCTGACCGGTTCGCGTACAGTCATGTGGTTCTGAACCCGACGAGGCCGCCATGCACATGAACGAGTGGACTACCAGCAACTGGAACGCCCTGAACCTGCTCGGGGCCCAGGCCCTGAAGCAGATGGACCGCACGCGCCAGGCGCGCGGCAAGATGCTGGACCGCGCCGGCTACGGGCCGCAGGAAACGCCTTCCGTCATCCTCCACAGCGAGCCCGGGCTCAGGCTGCTGCGCTACGGCGAGCGCGAGGAAGGACCGGCGGTGCTGCTGGTGCCGGCGCCCATCAAGCGCTCCTACATCTGGGACCTGGCGCCCCAGGTCAGCGTGGTGCGCCGGTGGCTGGAGCACGGCTACCGGGTCTACCTGGCGCAATGGCTGCCCCTGGCAGACGAGCACGGCCACTTCGGACTCGACGACTACGGCGACCGCCTGCTGGGCGTGTGCCGCGCGCACATCGCCGCCGACAGCGGCGAGCAACGCATGGCGATCGCGGGGCACTCGCTGGGCGGCATTCTGGCCGCCATCTACAGCGGCCTGCATCCCGAACAACTGAGCGCCACCGTTCTACTGGAGTCGCCGCTGCACGTCGAGGCCAAGTCCTGCTGCTTCCATCCGCTGGTGCGCGCCACGCCGCACGCCGGCCAGATCGCCGATACCTTCGGCCAGGTGCCGGGCGTCTTCCTCAACATGATGAGCGCCATGGCCGAGCCGCAGGCCTTCCAGTACGAGCGCATCATGGACCGTTTCCTGTCGCTGGCGAATCCCGCCGCGCTGGCCAACCACATGCGGGTGGAACGCTGGACCCACGACGAGTTCGCGCTGCCGGGGCGGCTGTTCACGGACATCGTCGAAGAAATCTACCGCCATGACGCCCTCATGCAGGGCAGGCTCGAGATCGGCGGCCGGCGCGTCGGCCCGGGCGACCTGCGCGCGCCGCTGGCCTGCGTGGCCGACCCGCGCAGCAAGCTGATTCCGCTGGAGGCCATGGCGCCTTTCCACGCGGCGGCCGGCAGCGAGCACAAGCTGATGCTGCACTATGAGGGGGACGTGGGGGTCAACCTGCAGCACGTGGGGGTACTGGTGGGCGCGAATGCGCATGCGCGGATCTGGCCGCGGATTTTTGCGTGGCTGGGTGCTGATACGCTCGCGCGCTGAGCTTGGGAACTTGGGTCCCGGCCTGCGCCGGGACGACGTTTCGCTCGTAACAGCGAGATTTGAGCCCGCCAATAACGCCGGTCGTGGCCGACCGCCAAGTATGCCGGATGGGAGGAGCCGGCGCAGGCCGCCCTCGACTATACTGGCGGGCACCGCATCCACTGGAAGATCCATGTCCGCCCCCCTACCCGGCCGCGTCGTCTGCTTCGGCGAAATGCTGCTGCGCCTGTCGCCCCCCGCGGGACGCCTGCTGGCGCAAGCCTCCACCCTCGACCTGTGCACGGGCGGCGCCGAAGCGAACGTCGCCGTCTCGCTCGCGCGTCTCGGCCACGCCACGGCGATGGTGACGACGCTTCCGGACAGCGCGCCTGGACAGATCGCCGTCGACGCGCTGCGCATGCACGGCGTCGACGTGGGCGGCGTGCGGCGTGAAACCGGCCGCATGGGCCTGTACTTCCTGACGCCGGGCGCGGTGCTGCGTCCCTCCGAGATCGTCTACGACCGCGCCGGATCGAGCTTCGCCTGCGCCGATCCGGGCAGCTACGACTGGAAGGCGCTGCTGGCGGGCGCAAGCTGGCTGCACGTGTCCGGCATCTCGCCCGCCGTCGGCGCGGCCGCGGCGCAGGCGGTGTCGGAGGCGATGCGCACCGCGCGTACCCTGGGCGTGCGCGTGTCCTTCGACGGCAATTACCGCGCTTCGCTGTGGGCCGCGCGCGGCGAGGACGGCGCCGGCACCCTGCGCGCCTTGATGGCGCAGGCCGACCTCGCCTTCGCCAACGGCCGCGACTTCGCCCTGCTGCTGGGCCGGCCGGAACTCGCGCAAGCCGAGCGCGAAGACGAGGCGGTAGGCGCCGCCTTTGCCGCCTTTCCCCAGCTCGGCCACATCGCCTTCACCCGGCGCCGCGAACTGACGGTGCAGCAGCACGAATTGCGTGCCTGCCTTCGCGCGCGCGACCCTTCCAACCACGCCGCCGAGGCCGGCCCCTACCAGTTGCACGAGATCGTCGACCGCATCGGCACCGGCGATGCCTTCGCGGCGGGCATCCTCGACGGCCTGCTGCGCGGCGACGGCCTGGACGCCATCGCCGGTTTCGGCCTGGCGGCCGCGGTGACCAAGCATTCGATCGCCGGCGACTTCAACCTGGCATCGCGCGAGCAGATCGCGATGGTCGCCGCCGGCGCGCTGTCGGTGCGCCGCTAGGCCGATGCCTAAGGACGCACCTCGACCGCGGTGCTGAGGCGGATCGCGTCGGAGGCTTCGCCCACCATGAGCTTGACCGGGCCGGGTTCGACCTCGAGCGCCTTGCGCTGTGCGTTCCAGTGGGCCAGGCGCTTCGCCTCCAGGGGAATACGCACGGTGCGTTTCTCCCCCGGCTGCAGACTGACGCGCTGGAAGCCGACCAGTGCCCGCCGCGGTCGTGTCACCGCCGACTCCGGCCACGCGGCATACAGCTGCACCACGCTGTCGCCCGCCAGCTTGCCCGTGTTGGCCACTTCCACATCCACGCCAACCGCGCCGTCCGGCTTCACGCTGTCCGCTTCCAGGCGCAGCTTCGTGTATTTGAAGCTGGTGTAACTCAGGCCATGGCCGAAGGCGAACAGCGGCTTGTCCCTGGCGTACAGGTAGGTGCGGCCCTTGCGGATGTCGTAGTCCATCATCGGCGGCAGCTGCGACATGGATGCCGGCCAGGTGGCGACCAGCTTGCCGCCCGGGTTGTAGTCGCCGAACAGCACCTTGGCCAGCGCCGTGCCCTGGTCCTGCGACGAATGCGCCATCTGCAGGATCGCCGGCACGTGCTGCTTCGACCAGTTGATCGTGTAGGGGAAGCTCGACATCAGGACCATCACGGTGCGCGGGTTCGCGGCCAGCACCTGCTTCACCAGTTCTTCCTGGGCCAGCGCCAGGGTTTCGCGGTCGCGCCCTTCACGGCCGTCGCCCGGATCGGCGCAGGGCTTGGTGCCGTTGTCGGTCCAGTCGGTCGCCATGTTCGGGCCGCAGGTCGGGTCGTTGCCGACGAAAACCACGGCTACGTCCGACGCGCGCGCGGCCTTGACCGCCGCCCCGCCCGTGTTGTCGGCGGCGTAGTTCACCGTCACGCCCGCCCCGAGGGCGGCCTTGATGCCGTCCAGCGCCGTCACCTTGCGCGGCGGGACGCCGCCATACCAGTCCCAATGCACGCTGTCGGCATGCGGCCCGATCACGGCGATGCGCTTGATGCGCCCTTTCGGCAGCGGCAAGGCGCGCTGCGCGTTCTTCATCAGGACGATGGATTCCAGCGCCATGCGCAGCGACACAGCCTGGTGCTCCTCGCCCAGCCAGGGTTCCGGACCGTCCTTGATCGCGGCATAGGGATTGTCCTCAAGCGGATCGACCAGGCCGAGGCGGATCGTGACGCGGAACTTGCGCGCCAGCGCCTCGTCGAGCTCGGACTCGGCGATCGTCCCATCCTTGAGCGCGGCGCGCAGTTCGTCCTTGTAGGTGTCCAGGTACTGGTTGATGCCGCTCTTCAGGACCGCCACCGCGGCTTCCTTCTGGCCCGGGAAGATCTTGTACCACTTGACCAGGTTGCCGACCGCCCCGCCGTCGCTCGACACCACGTCCACGCCCCACTTGCCGATCACCGTGTCCCTGAGCACCGGGTGCAGGTGCATCGGCGTGCCGTTCCAGGCATTGTAGGCCGCCATGACGCCGCGCGCGCCCGCTTCCTCGAAACTCATGCGGAAGGGGACGGCATAGTATTCCCAGAACAGGCGCTCGTCGAAGTCCGAGGACGAATTCGCGCGCCCGTTCTCGTTGCTGTTGGCCAGGAAGTGCTTGAGCAGGGCCGCCCCGCGCCAGTAGCGCGGATGCTCGCCCTGCAGGCCGCGGGTGAAGGCGACCGCCATGCTGCCCGCCAGGTAGGGGTCTTCGCTGTACACCTCTTCGCCGCGGCCCCAGCGCGGATCGCGCGCCAGGTCGGCTTGCGGCCCCCACTGCATCAGCATCGGCTGGCCGTAGGCCGCGCTCTGGGTGATGTAGCGCGCTTCGACCGACTGCACCTGGGCGGCCTGGCGCACCAGCTCCGGGTTCCAGCTGGCGCCCATGCCGGGCGGCTGGGGGAACTGGGTCGTGGCGATGGCCTGGCGGCCTTTCTTGGCGTCGCCGCGGCGCACGATGCCGTGGATGCCCTCGGTGCTGCCGAAGTTCGGAATGCCCAGGCGCGGCACGCCCGAATCGGTCGACAGCGCCTCGATCTTCTCGTCCGCCGTCATCAGTGACAGCATATTGGCGATGCGCGCCTCGGCCGGCTGCGCCGGATCCTGGAAGGGATACGGGGCCGCGGCCGCCGTCCCGCCGAGCAGCGCCAGGCCTAGTCCCCAGCCCAGCACCGCATGGTTCGCTATTTTTCTCTTGTACATACTGGTCTCCTCCATGGTGCGACGGCCGAAGGCCGGCAGCCCGCAGATGATAGCGTTAACTTCACATGGATGAGACTAACATTCCAATAACATTTTTCGTCCCCGGCGCAGGACGCGGTACTATCCCCGCTGGCCCGCGGCCTTCCACCATCCATCCACCAAGGTATTCCAGTGTTTGCTGTTCTCTCGCTCGACATGGGCGCCGCCATGAAAACCCTCGTCCTCACTCTCGACCTGGTCGGCACCTTCGTCTTCGCCCTCAGCGGCGCCACCGCCGGCGCGCGGCGCCGGCTCGACATCTTCGGCGTGCTGGTGTTGTCCTTCGTGGCGGCAAACTCGGGCGGCATCGTGCGCGACGTCCTGATCGGGGCCACGCCGCCGGCGGCGATCAGCGACTGGCGCTACCTGGCGGTGTCGATGCTGGCCGGGCTCATGATCTTCTTCTGGTACCCGGTCATCAACCGCATGCGCAATGCGGTCTCGCTGTTCGATGCCGCCGGGCTGGCGCTGTTCTGCGTCGCCGGCGCCCAGAAGGCGCTGGTGTTCGGCCTCGAGCCGGTGATGGCGGCGCTGCTCGGCATGTTGACCGGCATTGGCGGCGGCGTCGCGCGCGACGTGCTGCTGTCGAACGTGCCCGCCGTGTTCCGCTCCGATATCTATGCCGTGGCCGCCCTTGCCGGCGCCAGCGTCGTGGTGATCGGCGACGCGCTCCAGCTGCCCACCACCCCGGCCGCCTGCGCCGGGGCGGCGCTGTGCTTCGGCTTGCGCCTGGCGGCGATCCGCTATGGCTGGCACCTGCCGACCGCGCGCACGCCGGATGCCCAGGACGCCAACGACGGCGCCGGCAACCAGGAACGCTGAGACCTGGACCCGGCCTTGGGCATCAGCGCCCCGCGGCTGGAACGGCGGCGGGGTAATGCACGCCGGCCAGGTGGTAGCGGTTCCGGCCGGCCCGCTTGGCCTCGTACAAGGCCTCGTCGGCGGCGAGCATGATCCCCTTGGGATCGGCTTCGCTCCAATGGGCGGCCGCCACGCCCATCGAGGTCGTCGCGGACAGGGTCTGCCCGCCGATCTCGAAGGGCGCCTGCATCGCCTGGACCACCTTGGCGGCCGCCACGTCCAGGCCATGGGCCGGGTCCGCGAACTCGAAGATGATCACGAATTCGTCGCCCGCCAGCCGGAACACGGCGTCGGTGGCGCGCACCGCCTTCAGCAGCCTGCGCGCGAATTCCTGCAGTACCAGGTCGCCGGCCTCGTGGCCCCAGGTGTCGTTGATGCGCTTGAAATGGTCGATGTCGAGGAAGGCCACCGACAGGGTCCCGCGGGTGCGCTTGACCCGCTCGTAGGCGGCGCCCAGCGCTTCGTCCAGGCTGCGCCGGTTGCGCAGGCCGGTCAGGGCGTCGGTCAGCGCCATGCGCGCCAGCTGGGCCTCGGCGGCGCGGCGCTTGAGCGAGAGCGAATGGAAGGCGCGCGACAGCGCGCCGATTTCGTCGCTGCGCTTGAGATCGAAAGCGTCGATGTCGCGCTGGCCCAGCTCCACCTCTTCCACGGCCTGGCGCAGCAGGTGCAGCGGATTGAGCACCAGGCGCAGCAGGTACCAGCCGGCCAGGCCAACCAGCAGCGCCACCACGGCGGCGTCGACCCAGGCGGTCTCGCGCGCGATGTGAATGCCGCGGAAGGCTTCTGCCGACGGATAGACCGAACCCAGGATCCAGCCGGTGCCGCGCATGCGTTTATAGGTCAGGACGGCGCGGGTGCCGTTCTTCGAGCTGCCCAGGGTCCAGCCTTCCCAGCCGCCCAGGGCCTTGAGCGTGGAGGGCACGGGCGCGCCGGCCTCGCTGCGGACATTGCGCAGCAGGCGCGCGGTGTTGGGATGGTGCAGGATCATCCCGTCCGGGGTCAGTGCGAACAGGTAGCCGCTCTCGCCCGGATTCAGGGTGCGGATCTTGGCGAAGAAGCTGGAGTCGTCGAGGCGGATGCTGCCGCCCAGGATGTACAGCACCTCGCCGCCGGCGCCCAGCACCGGCGCGGTGATCAGGATCAGCGGCTTTCCCGATACCTTGCTGATGACGGGCTCGGAAACGATGCTCTTGCGCTGCGCCAGCGTGGCCTTGAAATAGTGCCGGTCATCGAATCGCTGGCCGCCAAAGGACAGCGTTCCCTTCTTCAGCACCCCGGCGCTCATCCGGCCGGTGCGGTCGAGCACGATGACGCTGTCGAATTCCGTGCGCAGGGCGTCGTGGCGCTCCAGCATGGCTTGCATCCGGGCGCCGTCCAGCTTGTCGGCGCCGGCCATGTTCTCGGCCACCATGCGCAGCAGGATCTGCTTGTTGTCGATGTCGGCGGCCAGGTGCTCGGCAGCCGCGGACAGCAGCGAGAATTGCTGGGCGCCGATGTTGGCGCGCCCTTCCTGCTCCACCACCGACAAGGCGATGCCGGCCACCAGCGCACATGCCGACAGCACCAGCATGATGAGGATGAAGGTCAGGCGGCCGCGCAGGGTGGCGAGTGTGGAGAGGATATTCAATCTGGCTTGGGGAAGACTGTCCGGCACGCAGGCAGCGGAGCGCGGCCTGCGGAACAGGGAAAGCATCACTGCTTTATTTTATTTACGAAATATATTTTACCTTATTGCAACGATGCGGGGTGAATACCCCGATCGGCGGCGACCGTGCATGGCCCCCGCAGTCTAGTTGAAGCGCCCGCGCGCCCCGCCGACACTGTAGCGTCCTGCGCCCAGCAGGGCCACCGCCACGCTGGCCGCCAGGAACATCCCCTGGAGTTCCAGGGCCCAGCCGCCGGTCTTGGACAGGGTCCACAGCTCGCCCATGTGGACCAGGGCCAGCGCCACCACCATGTTGACCGCCACCACGGCTGACGCCAGCCTGGTCCACACGCCGGCGATGATCAGCAGCGGGGCCAGCACCTCGCCGACGTAGACACCATAGGCCAATACGCCCGGCAAGCCATGCTGGCCCAGCATGCCCGAAATGAATCCGACGCCGCCGCGCAGCTTGGCGACTCCGTGCAGCAGGATCAGCAGTCCCAGCGCCACCCGCAGCACCAGCTTGCCCGCGTCCTCGCGTGCGTTTCCCTTCCCTTTCGCTTCCGCCATACCTCCTCCTTACGCAAGCCTGTCGTTCACTGTCCAGTATCTTACAGGCATTCGCGGCGGCGCCTGTGCCGGCTGGCGAACGGAACGCGCCGGCCGGCCGTACTACAAACATGGTCCATGGAAGCAGCGCCGCACCAGGAGGAAGCATGTTGAAACTAGGAAGCACGACCGATCCACGCATCGACAAGCTCGGCGCCCTCGCCGCCCACGTGGTCGGGCACGCGCTCGCGTCCGGCCTCAGCTGGGATGAAGCGATCATGGCCTTCGGGGTCGCGGCCAAGGCGCTGGCCGCCAAGGCCGCGGAGCAAGGCAGCGGCAGCCTGGAACAGTGCTCGGCGCATGCCGAGCGCCGCCTCAAGTCCGGCAGGGACAAGAGCGCCGAGGTGCTGCGGACCTGGCTGCGCTGATCGTCCGCCTGCTGCGGGCTCACTCCAGGGCGCGGTTGCGCGACTCCACCCCCACATTGGCGATCGCCAGGGCGCCGGCAAGCAGGAATCCGGCCAGCATCGCCAGCGCCAGCGTGAAATGGGTCGCCATCACCGGCGCCACGATGGCCGGCGCGAACAGGCCGCCGAAGCGCGCCACGGCCCCTGCCACGCCCATGCCGCTGGCGCGCAGGGCGGTCGGATACACCTCCGGCGTGAAGGCGTACAGCGCGCCCCAGGTTCCCAGCAGCGCAAAACTCATCAAGAGCGTCGAGCCCACCACCAGCGGCGCCGTGCTGCCGCCGCTATAGAGCATGCAGCCCGCCGCGCTCAGCAGCAGGAAGCCGACCAGGGTAGGCTTGCGTCCCCAGCGCTCCACGCCATAGGCCGAGAGCGCAAAACCCGGCAGCTGGACCAGCGCCAGCAGGATCAGGAATGCCTGCCCGCGCATGAAGCCGAAGCCCTCGGCGCCGAATTTTACCGGCAGGTAGACGAACACACCATAATAGGAAATCGAGATCAGTCCCCAGGCCAGGAACAGCGACAGGCTGCGGCGCCGCAGCGCGGGCGAGAACAGCGCCGCCAGGCCCTGGCGCACCGGCGCCTCGGGGTGCAGCGGCGGAATCGCCAGCTGGCGGCCATTGGCCGCGGCGACCCGCTGCAGCACGGCGCGCGCCGCTTCCGACTTGCCGCGCCGGTGCAGGTAGAGCGGCGACTCGGGCACGTAGAAGCGCAGCACCACGCCGATCAGGGCCGGCAAGCCGGTGACGAACAGGATCACGCGCCAGGCGTCGTCGCCCCATTCCACGGCGGCCAGGGCCAGCACCGCCAGCAGGATGGTGCCGACCGCCCAGAAGGATTCGAGCAGCACCAGCCAGCGTCCGCGCCGGTCGCTGGGCAGGAATTCGGCCATCATCGTGTAATCGACCGGCAAGGTGCCGCCCACGCCGACGCCGGTCAGGAAGCGCAGCGCCAGCAGCCAGCTGAAGTCCTGCGCGAAGGCCGAGGCGACGCCGAAGCAGGCGTCGACCACCACGGCCGCCATCAGTACCGGCCGGCGCCCGATCCGGTCCGCCAGGCGGCCAAAGCCGAAGGCGCCAAGCAGCATGCCGATAAAAAACACGGTGCCGGTCTGGAGCGCCTGGGGCAACGCCAGGTTAAAAGTCCTGGCGATCGAGGGCGCGCAAAAGCCGATCGACAGCACCTGCATGGCGTCCGCCATCCAGACCAGCCCGAAGATCACGAACAGGCGGTACTGGAACTTGCCCACGCCGGCCAGGCGGATGGCTTCTTCCATTTGAACTTGGGCGCTAGCCATTGTTTTCCTCTGCTTTCTATCAGACTCAGGTGCCGAGATGGGTCAGCTATCTTTCGCGATTTCACAAGTCTACAAGCACAATTGTTTTTGAGTTGTACAGTCGCAGCGATGCCCTACGATTGCATATTGGTGGTTCTCTCACCCGTTCTGCAGCCGGCTGGAGTGCTGTGGGAACAATAAAACGAATAGGTTCTTGTGATTAAAAAAGGCTGAATTACCCCTATTCAATCAAGTCCCTTCTTCCTGACATATGACAACTCGCGAATCCAACCGCGTCGATACTGACCTATAAATTAACTGGGAAAGCCGCCTACCTTAGAAAGGAGTTGCGCACTTGCAGAATGTTATTCAAACGGAGCTTGGCGCAATGAAATTTTCCAGACACCAATGTGTAATACTCATCTCCTCAAGCGCAATGTGTCGTTTCTTTGACACGGAGTGAGCGCAACGGCAGCATTCCCCATATCATGAGAGCGTGGCAAGCAAAAGATCACGCAATCCATTGTATAGGGCCCGCGAGGAGGATAATCATGGATGACACCGAGATAATTTCTAAAATTTCGGAAGGAGATGATCTGGTAAGGCGCGAGCTACAAAGGGAACTTCGCGAAAATTTTGAGAAAGAAAAGAAGGATTTGCTCGAGCGCGCCAATCTTCTGTTCACTGTCACAAAATGGGCGCTGGCGTCGCTTGCAGTTATCTTTACCCTTTTTGGAATCAAGGCATGGAGCGATATCCGAACAAATGTCGAAGAATTCTTCCAAGAGGAAATCGGAAAGAAGTACAAGATCGACGATGACGCATCTCCAATCAATCGGACAGTGGAGCAACTATTGGATCGCGCGGTGGTCAACGCGCTTTATATGGAGGTTCATCGACTCGGCCTCCCGGAAGACTCACTCGAGCGTCGTTTCCGCATGAACTCCCGGGAAGGCGTCACACCGGGAGAAATTGAAAGATTGTTGAAGGTAGCTAAATCAAACACCACAGAAAACGCGGTATTCGAAGATGTCATTGATATTCTCGACAAGCTAGTACTTGGAAACGAGCAAAGGAACTCCGTAGCGAGCTCACTTGCCGAGATCGTTCGAGCCGATTCCAGTTCAGCCTATGGATGGGCGGCGCATGCGGAAGAGAAGAGACATGCCATCATTTCCAAGTTTGAAAACTCCGACTCTATCGACGCTGCAGCCAGTGAGCTGATCTCGAAACCGGTGTCCGAACGTCTCAAGACTGCCGCGTTGGCACGTATTGGAAAATCAAAATACGCTGCCGCGGCCCCGGCACTCCTGAAATTCATCGAAGGAACCGATGAATCGGAAATCCAGTTCAACGCCATCTCCGCACTTGCCGCCATCAGGCCTACACATGGGACCGTCACCAATTTTATCCTTACCGACTTACTGAAAAGGAGCGACAGCATCGACCTGCTCAGGTGCGTGGAAATGGCAGCTGTATTTCCTAACACGTCAGGCGAGAGCCTGTTCTGGCTGGAAGAAGAGAAATCCGCCGCCACGCGAAAAATGGTTTTGGATTACTCAATTCCGCTACTGATTAAAGCATTGAATGCAGGCGTAACCCTGAATGCCGAGGATTCGGATACGGAACAAGCGGTCGAAGCAAGGATAAAAGTCGGTGAACGGGCGTCGCGCTCGACCAACGTGAATGTCTCTATCTTGTCGTCGATAATGATCGATGAGTTGTTTAAAGAATTAATACAGAAAAATAGCCAGCCGCTCGCAAAGTATGTCGCAGCTTTCGGAGGAGGAGGAACGAATCGGCATGGCAGAGAAATCCGAATTTATGGCCTGTTGAGACCGAATTCTGCAATTCTCCTGAAGGATGGAACGCCGTTGACACTTAAAGAAGTCCCCTCGGGAGAATTTCGAATAAGCGCCCAATCGGGATTAATCGAAGAATTCGCCACTCCAACGCCAGCAAAGCACGCGGTACGGAAGAACCTGATTTTTGCCACTTGGATTAATGCAAATGGACTATTAGTAACTCGTGAAATCGCGGAGATGAAGCAGATCGGCTTTGCTGCCAGAATCGAGCGAAGCGGGAAAATATAAGCCTAACAGATATCTTGTGGCTTGCCCGCGCAGCCCTAACGCCGTTTCAGAGAAATCCGACTTCCAAAGGAGAGGGCATCAACCTCCGATGTTTCGGAACGGGTCCAGCGCCAGGTCGATCAGGCGCCGCTCGCGCACCACGATCTCGACCACGGCCGTCATCCCGTAGCGCAGCGGATAGCGGGCCTCGCCGATCTTGTAATGGTCCTGCTCCAGGGTCACGCGCCCTTCGTAGACGGGCTGCTTGGTCTGCGGCGAGGGCCGGGTCGCCGGCGAGATGAATTGCAGGGTGCCGCGCGTCACCCCATAGCGCTGGTAAGGGAAGGCATTGAACTTGAGCTGGACCGCCTGGCCTTCGCGCACGAAGGCGCGGTCATGCTCGGCGATCTCGATCTTGAGGACGGGCTTGGCGTTCTTGGGCGCGATGCCGCCCAGGGGCGCGTTGGCCTGGATCTTGTCGCCAGGCTGGGTCGAGGTCACCTCGGTGATCACGCCGTCCACCGGGGCCACGATGCGCAAGAAGTTCTCCTTGTCGATGTTCTCGAACTGGATGCGCGCCGCGGCGTCGGCCACCAGGCGCGCGGTCTGGACCTGCAGCCGCATCTTGTCCTCGGCATTGGCCACCTCGCGGTCGGCCGCCTCGGATTGCAGCCGCAGCTTGGTCACTTCCTGGCCGCTGGTCTCGAGTTCGGTCCTGGCCTGGCTCGATTCCAGGCTCTGGCGTGCGCGCAGCTCGCTGATGCGCGACTGCGCCACCCGCACCGCATTCTCCGCCGCCTGCAATGCGTTCTTCTTGCTCTCGACCTGCAGCTGCGAGACGCCGCCGCCGCCGGGCAAGGCGAACAGGCGGGCATACTTGTCGGCTTCGTCCTTGGCCGCGGCGCGTGCGCGCTGCGCATCGTCGAAGTTGGTGCGCGCTTCCTGCAACTGCGCCTGCTGACCCAGCGACAGGCTGCTGCTGCCCTCGCCGATGCGGCGCTGGTGCTGGCGCTCCTCGACCTCGACCGCTTCCTTCAGTGCGGCCGCGCGTCTTTCCATCAAGGCTTTCTTCTCAGGGAACTCCTGCCATTCGCGCTCCGCATCCTCCAGCTTCAGCCGCGCCTCGAGGGCGTTACGCGCCGCCTCGATCGCGCCGCGCGCATAGATCCGGGCCACGACGTCTCCCTTGTTGACCGGCTGGCCCTCGGCGATGTAGATGTTGCTCAACTCCCCATCGATGGGCGCGTACAGCCGGCGCACCTCGGAGGCCGGCGCCAGGGTGCCGTTCGCCGTCACCAGCACGTCGGCGTGGCCGAAGAAGGACCACAGCAGCGCCGCCAGCACCAGGCCGAGCATCGCGTAGACCAGGGCCTGGGTGTAGCGCCAGGGATTGGCGGTCAGGATGCCGATGCCCTCGGCGCTATGGTCTTCCAGCGCTTCGGCCAGGGGCGTGAGCGTCTGCGGTTTCATGGCTGGCCCCGCGCCAGGGAAAGCTTGCGCAAGTCGCTGAGCGCATCGGCGTAGGCGTCGCGGTAGGCCGGCACGTGGGCGGAGATGGTGGCGAAGGCGCGCTGATGCGCTTCGTTCTGCTCTTCCCACTGCTTGAGCACCCGCTCGACCGTTGCGCCGTCGGCCGGATCGCGCACGGGGGCCTGGGCCCCGCCCCTGGCTGCCACGAAGGCTTTCAGGCCGACGATCCAGTCGAGCTCGGCCAGGAGCGGTGCGAGTTCGGTGTTATTGCCGGCCTGGCGCCGCATGGCCTCGACCTGTTCCGACGCGTTCCGGTAGCGCCCCGCCTTCAATGCGTTCATCCAGGCCGGCACCCCGGCCTTGAGTTGCGCTTCGGTGCCGAGCGAGGCCAGCCGCTCATTGCCCGGATCGCGCGCGAGCGCGGCGCCGGCCGCCGTGGCGGCCTGGGCATAGGCGCCCTCCGCCAGCAAGCCTTCGATCTCGCGTTCAGGCCCGCCCAGGCTGCGCAAGGCCCAGACCAGGACCACGAGCAGCACGATGGCGGCCAGGCTCCAGGTGCGCAGCTGGCGCGCCTCGACGCGATGCTTGCCGCCAAAGGCCTTGTACAGCCCCGCCGCCATCAGGCCGAGCTTGCCGGCAGGGCCGGCCGGCGCGGATTCCCTCGCGGCGTCGGGATCCGCGGCAGCCTCCGGCGTCTCGTCCTGACCGGGGCCAGGGTCGACGCAGAAGATCTCGAGGAAGGAATCGGCGGCGCCAACGAAGGTGGTCCGGTCGGCGTCGGCCACCGGCGCCGCTGCCGTGACCATGCCGATCCGGGTCAGGGTCGGGTCGGCCTCCAGCGGCTCCCACTGCAGCGCGACGCGGTAGACGAAATGGCGGCCGCCGAAGGCGAGCACGTCGCCGTCCTGCAGGACGCGCGCATGCTCGTCGAGCCGGGCGCCGTTGACGAAGCTGCCGTTGGTGCTGCCCAGGTCTTCCACATAAAGCGCGCCGCCCTTGAGGAAGAGATGGGCGTGGCGCCGCGACAGGTAGTTCAGCTGGGTCGCGCTGGCGTCCCGGTAGCGCGCGAAGGTGTCATCGGCCTTGCTGACCAGGAAGGGAAACTGGCTCACGACGATGGGTTGCAGCCCCGCCCCGCCACCTTCCGGCAGAAGCGTCAGGCTGGCCAGACGTGCGCGTGGCGCCGGCTGCGCGGCCCGTTCCAGCTGTACCCGGTAGCTGAGACGCTTGCCGAAGCCGACCAGGTCGCCGCTGCGCAGGGCCGTGATCGACTGCCGCACCGCTGCTCCGTTGACCGTGGTGCCGTTCTTGCTGCCCAGGTCCGCCAGGTAGACGGCGCCATGCTCGCAAAAGATGCGGGCGTGGCGGCGCGACAGGTCCCCGGCAAGCTCGGGCGGATAGGCGTCGAAAGGCGCCTCGTTGCGGCCGATCGCGAACAGGCTGTCGTCGATCCGGATCGGCGCCAGCTCCGGATGCGAGACCGGTTCGAGCACGATCATCGACGCGGCGCCGGGTGGGCTGCGCGCGGGCGCGGCCATTACTTCGGCAGCCATGGCGGCGCCCTCCCCGTGGCCTCCCCGGGGGCCCTCCCCGTGACGCTCCACACGGCGCGCCTTCCGGCGCGGCCATCATTGTCGCGCCACATTGCGCACCTCCACCGCCGGCCAGCCTCCGCCCAGGGCCTTGTACAGGGTGACCGTGTCGGACAGGATCTGCTGGTGGTTGGCCAGCAGCGCCAGCTGGGCCGCAAGCAGGCTGCGCTGGGCCTCGAACACTTCCAGCTGCGAGACCATGCCTTCCTTGAGCTGGGCCTCGACCTGGGTGGCGACCGTGCCGAGCTGCTCGGACTGCTGCTGCAGTTCGACCCGCTGGCGGCGGTGGGCGTCGAGGTTGACCAGCGCGTTCTCGACCTCCTCGAAGGCGGCCATGACGACGCTGCGGTACTGCTGCTCCGCGACCTCGGTGCGCGCCTCGCTGGTTTTCAGGCGCGCCTTCACGCTCGGGTCGAAGATCGGGAAGTTGATGCTGGGGAGCAGGCCGAAGGTGAAGGACTTGAGCAGCGAGCCGAGCGCGAAACTGGAGCTGCCGCCGCGTCCTGTCAGGCTGATCGACGGCAGCTGGGCCAGCTTGGCCTGGCCCACCAGGTCGTAGGCAACCAGCACCCGGTATTCGGCGGCCACGATGTCCGGGCGCCGCTTGAGGAGCTGGGACGGCAGGCCCTCGGGCACCGTCGGCAGCTGCACGCGCTGCTGGAGCGAGCCGGGCGGCACCTGCAACTGGCCGGCCGGCGTGCCGAGCAGGGTCGCGAGGGCATTCGCGGCCAGCGCCCTCAAGCGCTTGAGTTCGATCAGGTCATTGCTCATGCGGTTGATCTCCGCGCGCTGCTGCATCACGCGGGTCTGCGGCACCAGGCCCTGCTGCATCATGGCCTCGTAGGTGGCCAGGATTTCCTTGTTCTTGTCCAGGGTGCGCTGCTGCTGGGCTCCCTGCTCGTCGAACTGCATGATCTGGAAATAGGTCGTCGACACTTCCGATACCAGGCTCAGGTAGCCGGCCCGCCAGTCGGCCTCGGTGGCCTTGAACTCGGCGCTCTGGGCTTCCACGCCCTTGGCCACCTTGCCCCAGACATCGATCTCCCAGTTCACCTGGGTCCCGAGGTTGAACTGCTTGCTGAATTTCTGGCCAGTGCTTTTCTCGAAGCTGGCGCCGGCGCCTGCATCCAGGGTCGGCAGGGCCCCCGCCCGCGCCTCGTCGATTTCCGCGCCGGCCACGCGGATGCGCGCGGCCAGGATCTTGAGGTCGAAGTTGGCGCCTACGGCCCGCTCCACCAGCCCGTCGAGGTAGGGATCGCGGAACTGCTTCCACCAGTCCGGGGCGATCATGTCGCTGGGCGCGACCGGCAAGCCCGCCTGGCTCGACCATTCGGCCTTGACCGGGGTCTCCGGACGCTGGTAGGGCTTCATGCTGACATCGGGGCAGCCGGACAGCAGCGCGAGCACGGCCCCCGCCAGCGCCCGGCGCCCGATCCTGCGAAAAGCTGTAGCGTTCATAGCTCCCTCCAGCCCTTTATACGTGCGCGCGCGTTTCCCAGCCCTTCGAGTCGACGAATACCTGGAACAGCCGGTCGTCCAGGTGGCCGGCGCGGCATTCCTCGGCCATCAGGTCGAGCGCGCGCTCGGCCGGCACCGCCTGCTTGTAGGGACGGTCGCGCGCCGTCAGCGCGTCGTAGATGTCGCTGATCGTCAGGATCCGGGTCTGCAGGCTGATCTGCCCGCCGCGCAAGCCCATCGGATAGCCCGAACCGTCCAGCTTCTCGTGGTGGCCGTGGGCGATCGCCGGCACCCCGGCCAGCTCGCGGGTCCAGGGAATCAGGATGAGGAAGGAATACGAATCGGCCACGTGGGCCTCGATCTGGCGCCGCTCGTCCGGCGTGAGGCAGCCCTTGCCGATGTTCAGCGCGGCGTACTCGTCGTCGCTGAGCAGGCGGAAGCCCGGATCGTCGGTGCCAGGGCAAGCATGGCAGCGGATGGCGTCCAGCTCGGCCGGCGGCGCGGCGTGCGACACCGAGGGCTCGTTGGCGCGCACGATCAGCTCCAGGAATTCGTCCAGGCGCCCGCATTCATCGCGCAGTTCCGCCTCGATGCGGTCGCGCTCGCGGCGGAATTCGGTCATGCTCAGTTCGCCGTGCAGGTGGCGTTCGGCCAGGCTGCGCCAGGCATGCCGTTCCAGGCAGGCCCGGGCGTACTGGAAGCGCTGCTCGAGCAGGCGCATGTCCGCATGGTGCAGTTTCTTTTCCTTGCGCAGCACGTGCTCGCGCACGCCCACCTTGCCGAAGTCGTGCAGCAGCGCGGCGTAGCGGATTTCGCGCAACTGGGCCGGCGTGAAGGCGGCGGCGCGCAGGCTGCTGTCGCCGGCATGCTCGATCGCCATCGCCAGCCCCTCGGCATAGCCGGCGACCCGGAACGAGTGGCCGGCGGTCACCGGGTCGCGCTCCTCGATCGCCTGCACCGAGGCGCACACGAAGCCGTCCAGCAAGCCCTTGATGTCCGAATACAGCTGGAAGTTCTTCAGCGCCACGGCGGTTTCCGCGCACACGCCGCTCAGGATCTCGAGGTCGGCGTCCTGGAAGGCATAGGGATCGGACGAGGTGTCGACCTGGATCAGGCCGAGCACTTCCTCGCCCAGGATCAGCGGCACGCACATGACGCTCAGGATGGCCTGGGCCACGATCGACTCCTGGGCGGCGAAGTGGCGGTCGGCCAGGGTATCGACCGACAGGATCGCGCGCTTGCGCACCAGCACTTCGTCGACGATCGTGTGCGAGATGCGCACCTGGGCTGGGTCTTCCACGGCGCCGCCGCGGCGCCGCGCCGCGACCGGCCGCGGCGGGTCGCGCTCGGTCCCGCGCAGCATGATGAAAGCGCGCTCGGCCAGCGGAAACAGGTCGAAGATCAGGTTCATGATCTTCTCGATCAGGGTGTCCTGATCGGTGACGGCGCCGAGCGCGATGCTGACCTGGGCCATCGCATGCAGCCGGTGCACGGTATTTTCGAGCTCGCTGCGTTCGGCATGCTGCGTGTCGACCACCGGCGCGAAACGGGTCGCGTCGACCGAGCGCGTGATGAGCGTGGGCGTGCTGCCGCGCTCGGGCAGCATCAGGGAATGGAACACCAGTTGCGCCGACGCCAGCGCCAGCTCCTCGCCGTCGCGCAAGGCGTGCCAGTTGCCGGGCGCCAGGCGTTCGCCGTCGACGAAGGTGCCGTTGCGCGAGTGCAGGTCTTCGATGAAATAGGTGGCGCCGCGGCGCCGGATGCGCGCGTGGCGGCGGCTGATGGTCTGCTCGGGAATGCAGACGTTCTTGTCATCGGCCAGGGCGTCCTGCGGCCCGCGCCCGAGCACGGCTTCGTCATGCAGCGGAAACACGGCGGGCTTGGCCGATTCCGTGCCCAGCCATTCGATATAGGCGCTGACAGGTCCTGTGGCGGCGGAGAAAGTGGTGTTTGGTTCCATGGAAGATTCCCCGCGCACGGCCGGCCCGGCTCACCGGACGGTGATCGTGATCTTCCTGGAATGCACGGGTGGCTTGTGGGGCACGTGGTTTTCGTCCCCCATCAGCAGCTGCAGTGTGTGCTTCCCGGGAGGCAGCTCGATCATGGTCTCGGTCTCGCCGGCGCCGAAATGCAAATGGTTGCGGTCCGATGGAATGACCTGTCCGGCAGGCGGAAGTTCCGTATCGATCAAGAGGTGGTGGTGGCCCGTATTGTTGAAAGCCACGCCTTTTGGCGCCACACCCATGTGGCGCAGCCCGAACCAGACGCGGAAGGGTTTGCCCGCGGCAAGGACCTCGCCGTCGCGCGGCCATCCGATGTAGCAGTAGGCATTGGCGGGGGCGTCGGCCGCGACGGCCGGCGGCGCGCTGGGGAGGGCGAAACCGGCGACCCCGGCCGCCAAGGTGGCGGCGGCGAAAAGTTTGCGCATGCTTGTCTCCGTTATTCTTGCGATGGACCTTCGCGCCCGGCGGGGGACCTAGCGCACCGTAATGGTGATTTTCTTCGAGTGGATCGGCGGCTTGTGCGGCACGTGGTCCTTGTCTCCCAGCAGCAGCTGCAGGGTGTGCTTACCCGGCGGCAGCTCGACCCGCGCCTCGGTTTCGCCCGCGCCGAAATGCAGGTGGTTGCGGTCGTTGGGGATCGCCTCGGTCATCGGCGGCAGCTCGGTGTCGATCAGCAGGTGGTGGTGGCCGGTGTGGGCGACCGCCGTGCCCTTGGGCGCGACCCCCATGTTCCGCAGCCCCATCCTGACCCAGAACTTGCCGCCGTCGATCACCATGCCGTCCTGGGGCCAGATGAAATACACGTGGGCATTGGCGGGCGCCGCGGCGGGCTGAGTGGCCGGAACGGCCTGCACGGCCTGGGTGGGCTGGGCAGGCTTGGCGGGCTGGGCCTGCTGCGCCGGCGCCAGACCCGACAGCAAACATGCCGCGCACAGCACCGGAAGAATGCGGATGGAGCGCATCATTGGAACCTCCCGCCAAATAAAGACTGAGGTGTGCATCTATACTCTAAGGAAGCACTGAATTATTCATGGCGGCGGCCTCGGCCACGAGAAAAAGCGCCCTGCCGCGTTGCAAATACTCGCGATACCACAGGGTATCGCTCCGTTTTGCGCCTTGCCGGGCACATTTTTCGTGACCGATTCCTGCGCGCCAGAATAACTCAGTGCTTCCTTAAATCTGGCACACTCTCACTCAGATCGCAAGGTAATTCCTCACTCGCCCAGCGAGAAATAAGGAGCCGCTCATGTGGCACAAACTTTCGATGGTGTGCGTACTGGCAGGCCCGGCCCTTGCAGGCACGGCGGGCGCCGCAAGCGCGCAGGACCGCGGGCACGACCTCCAGCTCGCGGGTGTGGTTCCCAAGAACAGCGCCGAGCAATTCGAGCTGGCCTTCTGGGAATCGATCAAGGACAGCCCCCATGTCAGCGACTACGAGGCCTACCTGAAGGCCTATCCCAAGGGACGGTTCGCCGCGCTGGCGCAGGCCAGGATCGCCCGGCTGCGCGCGGCCCAGGGTACGGGAGGCGCTGCGGCGACAGCGCCCGCTCCGGGGCGCCCTCCGGCTGCCGCGCCGGCGAAGCCGCCGCCTGCCCGGGCGGCACCGCCCACCGCACCATCTCCCGCGCCGGCGCCGGCGGCAGCCGCGGCGGCGGCAAGGCGACCGGCCGGCGCCGAGTTCAAGGATTGCCCCGCCTGTCCGATCATGGTGCCCCTGCCCGCGGGCGCCTTCACGATGGGCAGCAACAACAGCGATCCAAGCGAAAAGCCGGCCCACCAGGTCGCGATCGGCGCGCCATTTGCGATCGGGAAGCACGAGATCAGCCTGCAGCAGTGGAATGCCTGCGTCAATGCCGGCGGCTGCCAGAAGACCTCCTTGCCCGCCAACCTGCCGCCGGATGCGCCGGTGCGCGACGTCAGCTGGGACGATGCCCAGCAGTACGTGAAGTGGCTGAGCACCAGCACAGGCAAGGCCTACCGCCTGCCCACCGAGGCCGAATGGGAATACGCGGCGCGCGGCGGCACTGCCACCCGCTACTGGTGGGGCGAACAGATGGCCACCGGGAAAGCCAACTGCAAGGAATGCGGCCAGCCCTGGTCCAACGACGCGCCGGCCAAGACCGGCAGCTTCGCCGCCAATCCCTATGGCCTGCACGACACCAGCGGCAGCGTGTGGGAATGGGTCAGCGACTGCTGGCACAACAACTTCAAGGACGCCCCCGCGGACGGCCGCAGCTGGGACCAGGCGAACTGCAGGGTCAGGGTGATCCGCGGCGGCTCCTGGCGCGAAGGCGCGCCCTACATGGTGTCGTCCACGCGCTTCCGCTACGACGCCAGCGTGCGCCATACCCAGAACGGATTCCGGGTGGCGCGCAACATGAAGTGAGCCGCATGCGACGCGCTAGCGGCGCGGCCGGGTGTTGATCTGCATGAACTCGACCGCGATCCGTCCGGCGCCCGCGCGCGCGCGGATCTGCTCCAGGCGCTTGGCGGCGTCGGCCAGATAAACCGCGCCCGGCTCCGACACCGGGCGCGGCGTCGCGAACAGCGGCTCCGGGGTCGTCACCAGCACCACCAGTTCGGTTCCGAAGGGCGCGCCGATGCCCCATTCGCCCAGGCTGCCGATGGTCGCCGTGTAATTGGGCGGGGCCCGGCTGTCGCGCGCACGGGGATTCGGCAACAGGTGGGTGACGCTGCCCTGCAGCGAATAATAATCAAGGGTAATGAAGGACTCGGCGGCCGTCGTCGTCACATCGATCATCAGCGAGTCGCCCTCCACCAGGTCGGCCTTCGCGTTCGGCGCGGCGCCGGCCAGGCGCAAGGCGGCGCCGCCGCCGGCCTGGCGATAGGCGCTCCAGTAAGGAGCGAAGGCCGAGATCACGGGACACTTGTCGGCATCGACCTGCTGCACATCCAGGTCCACGCTGGCCACGCCCGGCATGGCCAGCAAGGCTGACCGCGCGCCCCGCTCGCCCACCGCCTTCGACAGGAAACCGCGCAGCGTCACCGTATCGCCCTTGATGCTGCCAACCAGCGCCGAGCATGGAATGCGGCTGACGGCGGCCGCCAGCTCGTTCGCCGTGGGCGGCGATGGCGCAGGCGGCAGGGGCGGCGGCGCCTCCGGCGCGGCCGGTATGACGGCCGCCGCGGGCGCCTGCCCGGCCACGTCCGATCCCCCGGCCTGCTGCGCTTGCTGCTGTTGCTGCGGCCGGTCCAGGTAGTACCAGCCGGCCGCGGCCAGGCCGGCGAGGGCCAGGGCCCCCGCCGCCGACGCGGCGAGCAAGCCGGGCCGCGAGGCCAGGCCGCCGCTGCCGAAACCGGCCAGGAAGCGCGCCACCGTCGGCGTACGCGCCTCGCGTTCCAGCGCCAGTCCGCACTTCAAGGCGTGCCACTGCGCGCGTCCCAGTTTCGGCGGGCGCTTCGGCTTCATGCCCGCGCCGCGCGCCTGCAGGGCCGACACGCGGTCGTAGGGATGGTGGCCGGTCAGCAACTCGTAGGTGATGCAGGCCAGCGCATAGATGTCGTCGCGCGGATCGGGGTCGCGGTGTTCCAGCATTTCCGGGCTGGCATAGGCGGGCGTCAGCGCGCCCAGGCTGCCGGGATCGAATACGGTGACATCGGCGTCTTCCTCGGTTTTCTGGAACACGCGCGCGATCCCGAAGTCGATCACCTTGACCACGCCCGCATCCGTGACGATCACGTTGCCGGGTTTGAAATCGCAGTGGACGAAGCCGCGCCCGTGCGCATACGCGAGCGCATTCCCCATGCCGGTGACGATGGGCAGCACCTGCGCATACGGCATGCCCGTAAAACCCTGGACGCGCAGCATCTGGCTCAGCGCTTTACCCTGCAAAAATTCCATGGTCAGGTAGACCATCGGCCCGTCGCGGTCGAAGTCGTAGACCTGCACGATGTTCGGGTGGGCCAGCGCCTGGGCCTTGCGGGCTTCGCGCTGGAGCGCGATCAGGGATTTTGGATGGCCGCGGAACTGGACGTTCAGCACCTTGATGGCGATATAGGGCTTGCGGTCGGAAGCCTCGAGTTTGCGCAGGTCGAGCGCCTTGTACACGGTGCCCATGCCGCCGAAGCCGACACACTCTTCCAGCACGAAACGGCCGTTGAGCGTTTCGCCGACCCCCTTCATGCGCTCGGGTTCGCCCTCCTCCTCGTCGCCCGGCGGGAACGGTGGCAGCGGGGAGGGATCGCGAACCGTATGCGCACCGGGCTTGGTCTGGACAAAGGTGTCGTCGCCGCCGTTGCGCTGGCGCGTCGCGATCAGCCGTTCGATGCGGTGCTGTACCTCGGTATAGACCTCGGACGGCAGCGACTTGCGGGCGTGTTCGACACTGAGTACTTCGAGCAGGTGGCCGGCGCTGTCGGTGGTGCTGGCGAGTACGCGATCGAGCTGGGCAAAAAACTCCGGACGCTGCAGGGCGCCGCTCTGCAACTGATGTATCGCTTGAGCGAAATTATCCATGATGTGATCGCGTCGATTCCGAGCGCCCAGGTTTGAGACTAGCACGAAATGCCAGATGATCAAGCCTCGCCGCCGAATCGGACGACCGCCACGGCGCGGGTGTTGGGGCGCGCCGAACACGCGCGCACGAGATGTTGGATCCAGCCATTCAGGCGCCGCTCTCCCCGCTCCCGGCCGCGCACCTCGCGCCGACGCCATTCGCAAGAAAATTCCCTGATATTCAATGACTTACACCATGTTACGCGAAATCGGAATCGAGCTGGCACGCATTCTGCTGAATGTCCATCGAGCGCCACACAACATGCTCACCAACCCAAGCACTCAACCTCAGGAGAAATCAGCATGAAAACCTTGACCATCACCGACCTGGCCCGCACCGAACAACTCGACCGCAACGCCATGAGCGCCGTGCGCGGCGGCTGGAAGTTCGCTTCGCCATCCTACCTGTTCGGCGACATCCGCTACACCCCCAGCTCGGATTCCTCGATCAATGCGACCCAGAATCTGGGCCAGTTCCAGGAAGTCATGACCGCGACCGCCAACGGCTCGGCCTTCGTCGAGGGGGTGCACGTGAACAGCAACGTCTCCCAGAACGGTGAGAACAAGATCGTCCGCCGCTGATCCTCCACCAAGCAAACCATCCATTCACAGCATCCAAGGAGTATGACCATGAAAACCCTGACCATCACCGACCTGGCCCGCACCGAACAACTCGACCGCACTGCGATGAGCGCCGTGCGCGGCGGCTGGAGCATGTACTCGCCCTCGTACAAGCTGGGCGACCTGCGCTACGCACCCAGCCACGATTCCTCGATCAATGCGGTCCAGGACCTGATGCAGCAACAAAGCGTCCTGACCGCCACCGCGAACGAATCGGCCTTCGTCAAGGGCGTGCACGTGAGCAGCCACGTGGACCAGAACGGCCAGAACAAGATCGTCGGCTAATGACGCATCCCCAGCAAACTGACTATACTTTCTAGGAGAATCACCATGAGCAAACTGAACATCGCCGACCTGGCCCGCACCGAACAACTCGACCGCAGCGCCATGAGCGCCGTGCGCGGCGGATGGAGCATGTACTCGCCCAGCTACAAGATGGGCGACCTGAGCTACGCGCCGCGCTACGATTCGTCGATCAACGCGCTGCAGAACCTGGATCAGCAGCAAAGCGTGCTGACCGCCACCGCCAACGAGTCCGCCTTCATCGGCCGCGGCGTGAGCGTCGACAGCCATGTGTCGCAAGACGGCAAGAACAAGATCGTCGGCTAAGTCAGCGGCTTCGCGGACAGCCTCCGGGTCGTCCGCGAAGCGCCCCGCCCATTCAAGGAGAACAGCATGTCATCCATTGCGATCCGGGACCTGGCCCGCAGCGCCACCCTCGACCACCACAGCATGTCGTCCGTACGCGGCGGCAGCGGCTTCGGCGCCTTCGGCAAGGACGTCAACGTCAATGTCAACGTGAACCAGCAGATCGGCCAGTTCCAGCAGATCGGCATCAATGTTCTAAACAACAACGGCGTGATCGGCGCCGGCTTCACCGGCCCGGATATCGATGTGGCCGCCGCCCTGTGGGCGGACAACAAGGCGGTGTTCTGAGTCAGGTGCGCCGCCGCCCCGTACTCCTTCCCAGCAATGGGATGGAGTCCGTTTACGACACGATTTAGCGACAGCATCCAAGGAGGCCATATGGCTATCATCGTCATCAAGGATCTACCGGAAAGCACCGAACTCGATCGCCAGGCCATGCTGGCGATCGCCGGCGGCGCGCGCCTGCGCGCGGGCCGCTACCAGCGTCCGGCCGCGCGGCGTATCAGGCTCTACGACCTGTCTACGGACCGCGCCGCCAAGCCTGCGGCGAGCAGGCCGCCGCCACGCTAAGCGCAGCGCGCCCCCCTGAAACCGTCCAGCCGAAAGCTGGACGGTTTTTTTTGGCGCTGTGCCCGTTACGTGTTGAAGACGCCGATCGCACAGCGCAGAAATCGCTCTGGCGTGGCGATGCGCGCGCCGTCCAGCGCCCATTGCCAGCCCAGGTAATTCGGCAGGTAACGCGAAGCAATGCCATGAAAGCGCGCCAGCCATTGCCGGAAGCGCCGGTGGTAAGCATTCACGTTTTGCACGTGAACGGCGCCACGGACGCGCTCGCCGGCGCGCAAGTTGACGAACTCATGGGAAATGTCCGCTTCGCGCGCAAAGCAGCGGTACGCCGGATGCCCATCGGTCACCAGCAGCACATCGGGATCGAGCACGGGCAACAGGTGCTGGTGCAATTGATCCTTGGTGAGGGCGCCGCGTCCGGTGATGAAGTCGTGGGTGCCGCCGGTGCGGTCGCGCGCGACCAGCACGCACACGTGCTCGCGGGAGATGCCGCGGCTCGTAGCCACGCCGCCCCGGCGCCGCGCCGGCCGGTCGAGCTTGCGCGAGCCCTTCTGCGACTCCAATAGGAAGAGCTCGTCGGCTTCGGCAATGCCTGCCAGCCGCTCCGGGCGGTCGTGTTTGACGAGCGCGAGAAAGCGGTGGCGCCAGCGGAAGCTGGTGTTGCGGTGCACGTCGAGCGCCTTGGCGCTTGTCCGTACGCTTTTGGCGTCGAGCATGCTGCCGAGGTAGTCGAGCCACTTGGCGCGGTGGCGTAGCCGGGACAAGGGGGTGCCGCTCAGGGCCGTGAAGGTCCTGCCGCAAGCGCGGCAACGGTAACGCTGCAGTCCCCGGCTGCGGCCGTGCCGATAGGAACGCCGCGCCTGACATGAAGGACAGCAAGGATCCGGCGCCGCGCATGCAATCGCCTCGCACACCTGGTGCAACCCGACCGCCGGCCGCAAGGCATCCATCAGTTGGAGACGCTGGCGCCTGGTCAGTAGGGAAAGCTGCCGCAGCCACCTGCCAAAGCGTTTCGTTTCCATCGCTGCTCCGCTGGTCGGTGAGATCGGGTTGGACTCCGACAAAGCTCGACAGTTCAAATTCAACACACAGCGGTGACAGCGCCTTTTCTTGCGCCGCGATGCCGCGCGCGGGAGCCCTGCAGGCGGCAGGTGTCGTACCGCGCCAAACATGTCGGGACCGGGTGTTGGGCGCGGGCGAACAGCGCAGCGGATCAGGCGCCTGCGTCAAACGCCGCGCACATCGGCATGGATCAATAAAAGCCCAATGAATTCAATGGCTTGCGCAGCCATCGACTAGATGCGCCGTACCTGGCACGCATCCTGCTCAATGTCTATTGAGCGCCAACCAAATGCTCGCCAACCCACCCACTTAGCACTCAGGAGAAATCAGCATGAAAACCTTGACCATCACCGACCTGGCCCGCACCGAACAACTCGACCGCAGCGCCATGAGCGCCGTGCGCGGCGGCTGGAAGTTCGCTTCGCCGTCCTACCTGTTCGGCGACATCACGTACGCACCCAGCAACGACTCCTCGATCACTGCCCGCCAGAACCTGGGCCAGTTCCAGGAAGTCATGACCGCGACCGCCAACGGCTCGGCCTTCGTCGAGGGGGTGCACGTGAACAGCAATGTCTCCCAGAACGGTGAGAACAAGATCGTTCGTCGCTGATCCTCCACCAAGCAAACCATCCATTCACAGCATCCAAGGAGTATGACCATGAAAACCCTGACCATCACCGACCTGGCCCGCACCGAACAACTCGACCGCACTGCGATGAGCGCCGTGCGCGGCGGCTGGAGCATGTACTCGCCCTCGTACAAGCTGGGCGACCTGCGCTACGCACCCAGCCACGATTCCTCGATCAATGCGGTCCAGGACCTGATGCAGCAACAAAGCGTCCTGACCGCCACGGCGAACGAATCGGCCTTCGTCAAAGGCGTGCACGTGAGCAGCCACGTGGCCCAGAACGGCCAGAACAAGATCATCGCTTAAGCATCGCGGCTGCGCGGACGGCACCAGCCCCCCGCCCCCCCGAAATTAATCTCAAGGAGCAAGATCATGTCATCCATCCGCATCCACGACCTGGCGCACAGCGCCGCCCTCGACAACCAGGCCCTGTCCACCGTCCGCGGCGGGTTCGGCGGCTTTGGCGGCTTCGGCAAGGACGTCAATGTCAACGTCAACGTGAACCAGGACATCACCCAGTTCCAGCAGATCGGCGTCAATGTCCTGAACAACAACGGCGTGATCGGCGCCGGTTTCAAGGGACCGCACATCGACCTGGACGCCAAGCTCTGGGCCCGTAACGAAGCCGTGTTCTAAATCAAGGTATCCCACCCAATCCATCTGAGGAGAAACATCATGAAAACCCTGATCATCCGCGACCTGTCCCGCACCGAACACCTCGACCGTCCGACCATGAGCGCCGTGCGCGGCGGCTGGAAACTCGGTTCGCCCTCGTATTCCTTCGGCGACCTGCACTTCGGCGGCACCCACGACTCGTCGATCAACGCGACCCAGAACCTGGGCCAGATGCAGGAGGTCCTGACCGCCACGGCCAACGAGTCCGCCTTCGTCAAGGGCGTGCACGTCAACAGCCATGTGGCGCAGGACGGCGAGAACAAGATCGTCCGGCGCTGAGCCGAAGGCCGTCCACGCAGCAAAAAGCACGGACGACTGCCGAAACTTGTCCTACACTGGGGAGACCGGCCTCCGGTCTCCCCCTTCACGCAGGAGATGCACCATGGCTCGCATTACCATCAAAGACCTTCCCGGCAGCACCGAGCTGGACCGCAAGGCGATGTCGGCCATCCGCGGTGCCGGTGCTCCCTGGGTATTCGGCTGGATCAGGCCCTTCGTCGGCGGCTCGCCGGCCCAGACGCCTGTCATCAATTTCTACCAGATCAATAATTTCGCCGACCAGATGATCAACCAGTACCAGACGGTGTCGGTGAACAATTCCGGTGCAGGGGCCACGCTGAATGTCGTCGTGGACGAAAGCAGCGTCAACAACGGGCTGCGCTAGCTCCGGAAGGAAGGACGCTCGGCGATACGATGAGCTGCGATAACGAGTTCCACTGGACCAGCGCCGCCTGCACCGATGTCGGCCCGGTCCGCAGCCGCAACGAGGACGCCTGGCTCGCCCTGCCCCGGCGCGGGCTGTGGGCGGTGGCCGACGGCATGGGCGGCCACGCCTTCGGCGACCTGGCCAGCCGGGCCGTCGTGGATGCCCTCGCCGCCCTGCCGCCGCCCGCCGGCATGGCGGACTTCATCGCCTCCGCACGCGAAGGCCTGGTCCAGGTCAACGCCACCTTGCGCACCGACGCCGCCGCGCGCCACGTACCGGTGATGGGCAGTACCGTGGTCGCCTTGCTCGCCTGCGGCCGTGAAACCGCCTGTCTGTGGGCGGGCGACAGCCGCATCTACCTGTACCGCCAGGGACGTCTGCAGCAGCTCACCCGCGACCATAGCCAGGCCGAGGAACTCAGGGCGCGCGGCGCCGACGCGGCGGCGGCCGTGGCCAGTCCCAACATGATCACGCGCGCGGTTGGCGCGGCCGACATGATCGAGTTCGACGTCGCCCCCTGTGCGGCGCGCGACGGCGACGTGTTCCTGCTGTGCAGCGACGGCCTCAGCAACCCGGTGGACGAGATCGCGATGACCAGGGTGCTGGCCGGCGGCGACTGCACCCAGGCGGCCCAGGAACTGATTGCCCTGGCCCTCGCCAATGGCGGGCGCGACAACGTCACCGCCGTGGTGGTGCGGGCCGAGGACCTGTCAGCCGACAGGACCATGCTCAACCCCGCCCTATAGCCTTTCCGGCCGGCGCAAGCCTGTCAATGCTCCTTGCGGAAGTCCTTCGAATGCAAGCCGTGCTTCTTGAGCAGGATCTGGAGGTGCGAGCGGTTCATGTCCCAGCGGCGCGCCAGTTCGGCCACCGTGCCGCCCACCTCCTGCAGGCCGCGCTCCAGGCAGTCGCGCTCGGCCTCGTCGCTGGCGGCCCGCTTGGCGTCGGCCAGTGACACCCCGGCCCCTGGTGCGGCCGGGGCCGCCGGGGAGCGGGTCGTGCTGGGGCGGATGTCTTCCGGCAGATGGGCCAGGTCGGCCGTGTCTCCCGCCAGGCAGGACAGGCGGTACAGGATATTGCGCAGTTCGCGGATGTTGCCCGGATAGGCATAGCGCAGCAGGAAGCTGCGCAGACGGGGCGTCAAGGCCACCGGGCGGCGCTTGAGCGCCTCGGCCGCCTCGTCGCCGTAATAGGCGATCAGGAGCGGGATCTCGTCCTTGCGCTCGCGCAGCGGCGGCAGGGTCACGTGGATCACGCTGAGCCGGTAGAACAGGTCCTCGCGGAAGCTGCCCTCCACGATCAGGCGGCGCAGGTTCTTGTTGGTGGCGGCCACGATGCGCGCGTCCACGGCAATGGTCTCGTCCGAGCCGACCCGCTGGATCTCGTGCGACTGCAGCACGCGCAGCAGCTTGACCTGGCCGGGCAGGGGCAGCTCGCCGATCTCGTCGAGGAAGATGGTGCCCTTGTGGGCGCTTTCGAACTTCCCCTTGCGGTCATTGGCGGCGCCGGTGAAGGCCCCTTTCTTGTGACCGAACAGCTCGGATTCGAGCAGGCTGTCGGGAATCGCGCCGCAGTTCACCGAAATATAGGGTTTGTCGGCGCGCGCGCCATTGGCGTGGATCACCTTGGCCATCAGCTCCTTGCCGGTGCCGCTCTCACCGTCGACCAGCACCGGCAGGTCGGTGGGCGCCGCCTTTTCGGCGATCTCGAGCGCGTCGAGCAGCTTCGGGTTGTCGCCGAAGGTGCCCTCGAACACGAAGCTGCGCGCCAGCAGCGCCTGGCGCCGCTCGCCGGTCGACAGCGCGGGCGCGGCATCTAGCGCCCCTGCACCGACGGCCTGGACGAAGCGCTCCTTGTGCGACAGCTGCATCACTTCGTCGCGCAGGGTATTCGCCTGGCGCAGCAGCTTTTCGATGTCGGGCCGTTCGATCCGGGTGGCCCAGCGCAGGGTCGAGCGCATGATCTCGATTTTCTCGAGCAGGGCCGCATACGACATCGCGGAGCCGCGCTCGCCGCCGGGATTGAAGAGTTTCATGCCGCACCCAGCTGCTTCTGCACCAGCTCGTAGTACATGCCGCGCCGGGCCAGGAGTTCCTCGTGGCGGCCCTGCTCCACCACCTTGCCTTCGTAGAGCACGACGATCTTGTCGGCACGCATGATGGTGCTGAGCCGGTGGGCGATGATGACGGCCGTGCGGCCCGCCAGGATCGCCTCCATGTTGGCCATGATATTGCTTTCGGACTGGGTGTCGAGAGCCGACGTGGCCTCGTCGAAGACCAGCAGGCGCGGGTCGTGGTAGAGCGCGCGCGCGATGCACAGCCGCTGCACCTGCCCGCCGGACAGGCCGACCCCGCGTTCGCCCACCACCTGCTCGTAGCCGAGTGGCATCTTGGCGATGAAGGCATGGGCATCGGCCATCTTCGCCACCTCTTCGATGCGGCGCCGGTCCGGGCTGTCGTCGCCGCTGGCGATGTTCTCGGCAATGGTGCCGGAGAACAGCAGGTTACTCTGCATGACATAGCCCACCTGGGCCCGGTAGTAATCCTTGTCGATCACGGCCATGTCGTAGCCGTCGACCACGATCTTGCCTTCGCTGGGCGGATAAAAACCCACCAGCAGCTTGGCCAGGGTGGTCTTGCCCGAGCCGCTGCGGCCGACAATGGCCACCAGCTCGCCCGGCTTGATGTCGATGCTGATGTCCTCCAGCACATAGGGGGCGTCGTCGGACCCGTAGCGGAAGTACAGGCGGTCGAGCTTGAGCTCGCCCTGCAGGTCGGGCAGTACGACGCGCGAGGCCAGGTCGGCTGGTTTCTGCTCGGGCTCGATGTCGAGCACGTCGCCCAGGCGCTCCATGGCGACCGTGGCGTCGGCCATCCGGCTCCACAGGCCGACCAGTCCCATCAGGGGACCCAGCACGCTGCCCATCAGGGCATTGAAGGCCATCAGCTGGCCGATGGTGAGCTCGCGACTCAGCACCAGGCTGGCGCCGACCCACAGGATCACGATCGTCGTAGCGGAGTTGAGCAGCTGGCTGAGCAGCCCGACCAGGATGTTGAAGGATTGCGAGCGGTACTGCATGTCCAGCGCCTTCACGTACTTCTTTTCCCACTTCAGGCGCACCGGACGCTCGCTGCCCATGCCCTTGATGGTCTCGATGCCGCCCAGGGCCTCCATCAGGAAGGACTGGGCGTCGGTGGAGGCGGCGAAGACCTCGCGCGCGTAGTCCTTGATCTTCGGCGTCACGACCACGGTCAGGACGATGATGGGGATCACGAAGGCGATCAGGAGCAGGGTCAGCTTCACGTTGTAGAAGAACAGGATCGTGAAGTAGATGAAGACCATCAGCAGGTTGAGCAGGGTCGTGACGGTGGACTCGGTGAGGAAGGCGCGGATGGTCTGGTTCTCGGCGAAGCGCGCCAGGATGTCGCCCGTCTTGCGCTTGGCAAAGAAGGAAAACGGCAGCGACATGGTGTGCTTGAAGAACTGCGCCATCATCGAGAAGTCGAGGTTGCGCACCATGTAGTTGGACAGGTAGGCGCGCACCGTCGTCATGATCTGGCTGAAGACCGTGGCGATGACCAGGCCCATGATGAGCAAATGCAGCAGCCCGACATTCTGGTGCACCAGCACCCCGTCCAGGATGTTCTGGATGATGATCGGCGGAACGATGCCCAGCATCTGGATCACGAAGGTGGCGACGAAGAGCTGCAGCAGGATCTTGCGGAAAGGCTGCAGATAGCCGACGAAGCGCAGCCAGGGCGAGCGCGCCGCCTCCATCCGCACCAGCTGCTGCCCAGGGGTGAACACGAGGCAGGTGCCGCTCCAGCCGCGCTCGAACTCCTCCACGCTCATCTTGCGGAAACCGACGGCCGGGTCGGCCACCCAGACCTGCTCGGCCGACACGCCGTAGACCACGACGTAGTGATAGCCTTCCCAGTGCACGATGAAAGGCAGCTCGAAACCGAGCAGCGCGTCATAGGTGCATTGCACCCCGCGCGTGCCGAAACCCAGGGCCTCGCCGGCCCGCGCCAGGCTGTCCAGGGTGGCGCCCTGGGCGGTGACGTTGGCCAGCTCGCGCAGCTTGCCGAGCGTCATGTTGATGCCGTAATGACGGCACAGCATGGCCAGGCAAGCCGCGCCGCAATCCATTTCCTCGGCCTGCTCGACCCAGGCGAAGCGCTTGAGGACTCGTTCGCCCGACTTCGGCTGGGACGCCAGGTCGAGCACCACGGGCCGCTTGCGGCGCTCGGCCAGTTTCTTCTGGCGTTGCAGTTCACGCTCGAAGAAGCGCACCCGCTCCTCGATCACCTCGCGGAACTTGGCATTGCGTTCGAGGATGAAATGGGCCGACTTTTCCGGAATGACGAGCACGGTTGCCTCGGTTCCGGCCAGCACCGAGGCCGGTTGTTCCTGGCGCATCAGGCAGGCCTTCTCGCCGAAGATCTCGCCCGGGCCCAGTGTGGCCAGCACATACTCGTCGGTCCCATCCTGGACCACGACCCGCACCTGCCCCTGGCGCACCACATACAGGCGGCGCTCGTCGCGCGCCCCCTGCTTGAGGATTTCCTTACCCTCGGCGACGCGCTTGACGCCGACGCTGTGCACGAATTCCTCCAGCTCGGGCTTGCTCACCTTGCCGCGCAGGTCGAACAGGCGCGCCACCAGCCCACCGGCCGAGCTGATCGCCACCACCTTGTTGATGAAATCGAGGGCGCCCGGGTTGCGCGCGACCACCGGCTCGATCGCGCTGCGCGGGATGAACCACAATTCCGTCTTCAGCGCCGCGCGCGCGGACACTTCGTGCCGGTAAGGGCGCAGCATGGCGATCTCGGCGAACACTTCGCCGCTCTTGCGCACGCCCATGCTGATTTCCTTGCCGTGTTCCTCGCTGAACACGCGCACCGAGCCGGACTTGATGATATACAAGCCCTCGGCGGGTTCGCCGGCCTTGCAGATGGTGTCGCCGAAGGCGTAGGCGCGCGTCTCGACGGCGGCCGCGAGCTGCTCCAGCTCGTCCGGCGTGAAGACGGACAGGATCTCGACGGTCGACAGGAATTCCGTTGAGGAGTGGTCTTGCTGCGCGATCGATTCCATGTCTGTGCCTGTCTCGCTTCGCCGTCAACTCACCATCAACTCGCCGTCAACCCCGGTGCATCGCTCGCTCCGGCCGGCCAGGTCCGGCTCAGCGCGCTGGACAGGCTTCGATAATGTGCTCCTGCGCCCTGGCCGCCAGCCATTCCTCGCGCAGCAGCCGGCGCACCTCGACCGACGTGTCCTCGTCCAGGGCCGCGGGGTGCTTGGCGTTGACCACGAAGACCTCGTACAGTGCCTTGTCCTCGGAGGGGAAAGGCCCCAGCAGTTCGCCGGGCGCGGCATTGAAGACCCGCGCCTCGATATGGGCCGGCAGCGCGCCGCGCAAGACCTTGCCGATCACGCCGCCGTGCTCGCGCGCGTCGCCCACCGAGTATTCGCGCACCATCTCGGCGAAACTGTCGGGATCTTCTTCCAGCACCGACATCATTTCCTTCGCCTTGCCTTCGGAGTCGAGCACGATGTGGCTGACTTCGACGCTGTCGAAGCGCGGCGAGTTCAGCTTGAAATAGCCCTCGACGGCCTTGTCGCTGCACACCTGCGCCATCATTCTTTCGTGATAAAGCCCCTCGACAATGAAATCCTCGAATTCGTCGAGGCTCACGCCGAGGGCGTCGAGGTAGTTGTTCATGTCGGCCGCGCGGTGCAGGCCCTGGATGCGGCGGAACTGGTCGGCGCGCTCCTGGATGTCTTCCGGCGCCAGCTGCAGCCCTTGCCGCTTCGCGGCGCGCACGGTGAGTTTCTCACGCACCAGCTGTTCGACGAGCCCTTCGAACTGGCCGGTAAGCTTCAAGGTCCTGATGAAGTAATCGGTATCGATGACTTCGTCGTCGATGCGCACTATGCCTGCCATGACTTCTCCTCGCGCTGGTTGCGCCTACGCCGTCCATCCCGGACAGACAGCAGCGATCGCCAAACGTTCCACCCGGCGCAGTGCGACCCGGCAAGGAGCGATCGGCGCCGCCACCTTTCAGTTTTAGCAGCTCGGTCGGCGAAATACAATGCCGGCGCTGCCGCTGTGTTGCATTCGGATGAGCGATGCGACGGGCGCTTGCGGCCGCCCGCCTCAACCGGGTTAGACGACCTTGACGCCGATGTCGCCCTTGAAGATGGCCATGTTGAGTTGAAAATCGTCGACCACGCCGCCTGGGCGGCCGTCGATCAGGACGGCGATGGCGCGTCCGCCGTTAACCAGTTTCATCGCTTCGCGCGAGAGGGTGTCGGTGAGCGCCTGTTCGATGGCGAGGTCGGTGATGACGAGGGTTTTCATGATGATGCTCCTTGAGGTGCTTGCGTTGGGTAGTGAGCGCCGGAGTGACGCTCGGATCTGGCGATGCATGGAATGTGCCAGCGCATGCGGCCTGCGGCGCTACTCCTGCTGTCGCCCGTCACCGCTTCGCCCATCCCGCGGCCGGTGTTGGTCCGGCCCCGACACCTCGGACCCGAGTGTTTTCCCAGTCCCAACGGTCTTCCCCGTGTCCGGAGCACGCTTCCCTCTGGCGCGGCCTGGCAAGGGGTGCTGGCACGGCTTCTGCTGTAGGGAGGTCGTGGGCAAATGAATGTCCACACTTTCCGAAACCAGCCACTGAAGGGGAACATCATGAACATCCACAAGCACATGGAAGCCATCTTCGTCGTCACGCTCGCCGCCCTCGGCGCGGGAAGCTTCGCGCTCGACAGCGTACCGGAGGCCAAGGCCACGCTGCCGCAGGCCAGGGCGCAATCGGCGGCACCGGTGGAGCGCAACATCGCGACGGCGGGGACCATGGCCGTGGTGGTGGTGCGTGCAGCCCGGCTGCCGCGCCAGGATTGAGTGGCATCGGGCGGCCGCGCAAGCGCGCCGCCGCCCCAGCCAGCTGGAGTGCCCGGGCTAGGCTCGGCCCGGCCACGCAGATAGTAAAATGGGGAATGACAACCACACCCCTGCCCTTCCGCGCCACCGTCGACGAAGCCTGCGCCTGGCTGGCGAAGCACGTTCCCGCGCCCTGGACCCTGGCGCGCCTGCTCGAACATGGGCTGACGCCCTATGTCTGGCTCGACTACGACCCGGCCTATCCCGAACTGTTCGGCGACGCCAACGGCGGCTATGCCGCGCCCATCTTCTTCGAGGACGACATCGCGCGCCTGGCTGCCGGGAGCGAAGATGTCCTCATCACGATGACCAAGGACGCCCACAAGCTGTTCGCACGCCTGCCCGAGCCCGGCTTTCGGCGCCGGCTCGACGAGCTGCGCTTCCAGAAGAAGGACCTGGAGCGCCTGGCGGCCAAGCTCAGGCACGACAGGGAGGCGGCCGCCTCGCCCGCATCGCCGGAGGGAACGGCGCGCGAATCGCAATACGGCATCACCAAGCCCGAGGTGCTCGAGGCCTTCGGGCGGATCGTCAGGCTGGATCTGGACAAGGCCCTCGACGAGGCCATCGGCATCTTCGGCGACGACGGCGCGCGCGTCAAAGCCAGCGCCAGGAAATCGAAGCGCAACGCGGTGTGGAACCCGGTCACGCTGGCGCTCGGGCTGCACGATGTCTACCGTGCTCCCCTCGGCCCGCTCAAGCGCGCCTTCCAGGTCCACGACTTCCTGCAGGCCTGGCAAGGCGATTGGGAACAGTCGCTACGGCTGCTCGGGAAGTGAGCGCGCCATCAGGCGGCGCAGCTGGGCCGCCTGGTAGGCGCCGAAGCTGTCGCTGAACAGGCAGCGGATCAGGGGATCGTCGACCACGTCCGCATCGAGCAATGCGCGCTCGACCTCGGCATCGAATACCGTGTCGTTGATCCGCATGTACATCGAGGTCAGGGACTCGCCGAGCTCCAGCGCCGCGTACAGCTTCGCCGCCGGGATCTCGGTGGTCCAGGCCAGAGGACCGGCCTGCGCGCCGGCATGCGATGCCCGCCCCGGTTCCAGCAGGTAACGGAAATGGCTGACTTCACCGGCATTGCCGTAGACCGAGAGCTGCCACAGGCGCGGTTGGTCGAAGTAATCCGAGGATGCCTCGGCCTCGCCGTACTTCTCCAGCAGCCCCGTGCGGCAGTAACGCATCACCACCGCCTCCTGCGCGGCGCTCAGCGGCGCGAAATGACGCGCGATCTCCGCAGTGGGAGGCGGCGCCGCATTGCCCTCGTAGACGTAATCGACGTCCTGGTCGCCGCGCGGCAGCACCCAGTCCAGCGGCGCGGCGGGATGCAGGCCGTCCGCGTCCAGGCGCACCGACACCGATGGATTCATGCGCACCACCTGCGCCCGCGGCAGGGCCGCGCCCACTTCCGTGGCGAACTGCGCATAGGTGATCGGGAAAAAGGCGCGGTTATACCAGGACCACGGTTCCTGCTGGAACTGGCAGGAACTCGGCACCACGAAACGCGGCGCCAGCGCCTGGAGCTGCAGTATCCACTCTTCCGGCAGCGCGGGCGGCGCCGCGGCGGCACGCGACGGCGCCAGCACCTCGATTTCGCGCATGGTCTGGAAGGGCCACAGCACCATGTCCCACGGCCCCTGCTTCACCAACTGGGCCAGGGTGTCCTCGTCGATCCAGGAGTCGACCACGTTCAGCAGGTTCAGCCCGGCCGCCTGGACCTGGAACATGGAGTCGACGTCGGCATCCATCGCTTCGCGCGGCGTCACCTTGAAGGGGCCAACCGCCACGGGAATGTTCAGGTTGAGGGCATGCACCTGGGTGAAGCCCAGCGCGCGGATCATCGCGAACAGTTCGTCGAAGATACAGTAGACATAGAGCGGCGTATCGCGGTCGAGCAGATCCAGGCTCTCGAGCGAGCAATGGTCGTCATGGAAGTGCGAGATGAACACCGCGGCAAAGCGCTGGCGCCGGATCTGTTCGGTGTCGAAGCGCAGGTCCGGAAAAGCGTGGCAGTTGCGGCTGAACGGGTTTTCGAAAATCGTATCGAAGGCGATGCGGGTGCCCTCGCATTCGAGCACATAACCCGCGTGCAGGATGCGCGAGACCGTCAGTCCTGGCTTGTCCATGTTTTCTCCATTAAAAAACCCGCCGAAGCGGGTTTGTGCGAACTTATTTCGGCCCGCGACTCGCGGCCAGGGCCGCCCGCACCGCATGCAGCTTCTTGTAGCTGTCGAGCAGGCGGTGATGGCGGTCGAGGCCCTCGAGCTTCATGCTGGTCGGGCTCAAGCCATGGAAGCGCACGCTGCCGTCCACCGAACCCAGCGCCGCGTCCATGCGCTCATTGCCGTACATCCGGCGGAAGCTCGCCACGTAATCGTCCAGTTCCAGCTCGTCGTCGAGCACCACCTCGAGCACCACATTCACGGCTTGATAGAACAGCCGGCGTTCGACGGTGTTATCGTTGTATTGCAGGAAGGCGCCCACCAGTTCATGGGCTTCTTCCAGTTGCCGCAAGGCGAGGTGGATCAGGAGTTTCAGCTCGAGGACAGTCAGCTGTCCCCAGTCCGTATTCTCGTCGAACTCGATGCCGATCAGGGTGGCGATGTCCGAGTATTCGTCGAGCTCGTTGTTCTCCAAACGGTCGAGCAGCTCGGCAAGGCTGGCGTCGTCGAGGCGGTGCAGGTTCAGGATATCTTCGCGGAACAGGAGCGCCTTGTTGGTGTTGTCCCAGATGAGGTCTTCGACCGGGTAGATCTCGGAGTACCCCGGCACCAGGATGCGGCAAGCCACCGCGCCCAGGTGGTCGTGTTCGGCGATATACACCTCCTTGCCCATGTCGGCGAGGATAGCGAGCAGGGTCGCGGCTTCGTCGGCGTTGGAGTTGTGGCCCTCGCCGGAGAAATCCCATTCCACGAAATCGTAGTCCGCCTTGGCGCTGAAGAAGCGCCACGACACCACGCCGCTGGAATCGATGAAGTGCTCGACGAAGTTATTCGGTTCGGTCACGGCGTGGCTGGCGAAGGTCGGCTGGGGCAGATCGTTCAGGCCCTCGAAGCTGCGGCCCTGCAGCAATTCCGTGAGGCTGCGCTCCAGCGCCACCTCGAAACTCGGGTGCGCGCCGAAGGAGGCGAAAACGCCGCCGGTGCGCGGGTTCATCAGGGTCACGCACATCACCGGGTAGACGCCGCCAAGGGACGCATCCTTGACCAATACCGGGAAGCCCTGCTCTTCCAGACCCTGGATGCCGGCCAGGATGCCCGGATACTTCGCCAGCACCGCCGAGGGTACATCGGGCAATGCGAGCTCGCCTTCGATGATCTCGCGCTTTACCGCGCGTTCGAAAATCTCGGACAGGCATTGCACCTGCGCTTCGGCAAGCGTGTTACCGGCGCTCATGCCATTGCTGGCGTAGAGGTTTTCGATCAGGTTGGATGGGAAATACACGGTTTCGCCGTCCGACTGGCGCACGTAGGGCAGCGACACGATGCCGCGCTTTGCGTTGCCGGAATTGGTATCGATCAGGTGCGAGCCGCGCAGCTCGCCGTCGGGATCGTAGATGTCCAGGCAGTACTCATCGAGGATTTCCGAGGGCAGCGCGTCGTTCGGGCCGGGCTGGAACCAGCGCTCGTCCGGGTAATGCACGAAGTCGGCCCTGGCGATGTCTTCGCCCCAGAACACGCCGGCATAGAAGTGATTGCAGTTCAGGCGCTCGATGTACTCGCCCAGGGCGGAGGCCAGGGCGCTCTCCTTGGTTGCGCCCTTGCCGTTGGTGAAGCACATCGGCGAGTGCGCATCGCGGATATGCAGCGACCACACGTTCGGCACGATATTGCGCCATGAAGCGATTTCGATCTTGATGCCCCAGGAGGCCAGCATGCCCGACATGTTCGCGATGGTCTGCTCCAGCGGCAGATCCTTGCCCGGGATATACGTGGCCGCGCTCGCGTCGGGCTGCAGGGTCAGCAGGGCCTGGGCGTCGGCATCGAGGTTCTCGACCTCTTCGATCACGAATTCAGGGCCCGCCTGCACCACTTTCTTCACCGTGCAGCGCTCGATCGAGCGCAGGATGCCCTGGCGGTCTTTATCCGAAATATCCGCAGGGAGCTCGACCTGGATCTTGAAGATCTGCTGGTAGCGGTTGTCCGGATCGACGATATTGTTTTGCGAGAGGCGGATATTCTCGGTCGGGATATCGCGCGTGTTGCAGTACAACTTCACGAAATAAGCCGCGCACAAGGCCGACGACGCCAGGAAGTAATCGAAGGGCCCCGGCGCCGAGCCGTCGCCCTTGTAGCGGATCGGCTGGTCGGCGATCACGGTGAAGTCGTCGAACTTGGCTTCGAGACGCAGCTTGTCGAGGAAGTTGACCTTAATTTCCATGAGGGAATTCCAAAGAGATGTACAAAACGGTAACACATTAAAAGATAAAGCCCTGCGGGACAGGGCCTTATGGGCCTTCAGTGACGATTGCGCCGGTCTCGGACAATCACGGCAGGCCGGAAAACCGGACAGTTTGCCATAGTTTCCTGCTTTGGCGGCGCATTTGTTTCACGCAGTAGTTTCAATAAGCCGCCGCCGCAGCAGCAGGCGCAGTGCCCATTTCCGGATCGCGCTCCAGTTCGCTCGAAGGCAGCCAGACCTCGACGGTCCGGTTGGTCGGCTTGAGGCTGGGCGCCAAGGGCTCCGGGGCCTTCCAATGCGGTCTCCCGACCAGCCTCGCCAAGGCTGCCGCACAGGCACGGGTGCCCGCAAGGTCGGCTCCGCCGTGGTATCTGACGGTCGGCTCGCCCACCTGCAGCGGCGGGTTGCGCCCTCTACGCTGGGCGGTCAGATTCATATCCTCGACCGGCGGGACCTTGGCGCCTGCTTGACGCCATTTGTCGCGCATCGCCTGGACCTGCTCGCGTCCTTCGCTGCCGTAGGTTTGGATATAGATCGTCACGCCTGTGCATACGGGCTGCTGCGCGCCGGCGCTTGGGCTGCTGGCCGATGAAGCGGGGGACGGCACTCCCGGTTCCTGGAGCGGCGGGCGGCCGGTACCGGCAGCGGTGGCAGGCGGACCCACGATCGTACTGGATGTGCTCCTCGCCGCGTCCGCAGCCAGCTCGCAATAGCTGGCCGGCCGGCTGTCCCGTAGCGACACATCGCTACGCAGCCAATAGAAATAGCGCCGCTCCAGGTCGGTCATCTTGCGCAAGGGCCGCGGACAGTTGTCCTCCGGGTCGTACAGGGATGCACAGGCGGCAAACACCGTCCTCATCGGGTAGCAGTGCTCGGCCGCATCCTTGAATACCGCCACCGCCTGCGGGTTGGCCAGCAGGTCCTCCTTCATTTCCAGGGTCTTGGCGGCGCGCCACACGTAGACCACATCGGCCGCCAGTCTGGCCGCTTCCGGCCCGGTTTGCCCTAGCTTGTCCGTGCGTAGCGCGGCGTGGGCGGCGAACAGCGGCCGCAGCGTCGCCGGATCAAGCCCCTTTTCTTCCTGGCCGCCCGTGCTCTGGAAGAAAGCGACGCCGAGGCTGGACGCGATCGTCAGCAGGGTCCCGATGCCGAGCGTTGCGCCGGCCGCGGTTCCGGCGGCCACCCGCAACGGGCTGCGCTCCCTGGCGCTCCCCGGGGTTGCGGGTTTCCTCAGCTCCGGGTCGGCCGCCATTGCGGCGCCGGCGTCCGGGCCTGCGAATCGCTTCTCCAGCTTGGCCAGGGTCACGCCATCAAGATTGCGCCCGATGTGCTCGCCCAGGGCGAAGTAGCTTTCCCACTGGTCCTCCGAGAAGAACTGGTCCGCCGTGCTCTGCTGGGGAAAGCTGCGATTATCGCGGTAGTAGTTGTAGATGTCTTCAGGGAGATTCGCCGTCAGCGTCGGCTTCACCAGCACCAGCACACCGTAGCGCTGTGTCGGTGGCAGGCTCTCGCCATAGTCGATGATGGCGGGCGCGATGCATGCCTTGCTGGTCTTCAGGACGATGTCGTCCAGCGTGCCGATCGAGGATGGCAGGCCCGCAATGTCCTCATGGCGGACGAACGAAATGGTGACACCCAGGTCGATACGGGCGCGCCGCAGCAGGTTTTCGAGATCGTCGAAGCGGTATTCCGGGTCGGCGCCGCAATCCGCGGCGACAATCAGCTTGCAGCGCTCGCGCAGCAAAGGATAAATGCCGGTATTCTCGCAATGGCCACCGTCGCTCAAGTACTGGATGCGCTGGCTGCTGCCCGGAAGCTGGCCAAGCAGCTCCAGCACCAGGTACCTGTACTTCGGCGCCCAGCGTCCGAGGCGCGGCATTGGGCCCTCCGTCTCCCTCGAATCCCACCAGTAGCCGAGCCGGATGCCGAGCGTCGTCAGCAAGGCCGCCCAGCCCGGCCGGCTGCCGCTCCCCATGCCCGGCGCCGCCGCCGCGCCCGATATGGCCATCCAGGTGCCAAGCGATGCTTTCGCCTCCTCAGGCAGCATTTTCCAGCGCTGGCGCTCGATGCGGACATGTCCCGGTCCCACGACCGTCATCAGTTCCCCTTGGCGGTCGATATTGAACAGGCCATGCCGTTGAAAGGTCTGGTTGATGCACACATTGAGCAGGTGCACTGGGCCGCCGGTGGTGTGCGGCGCGTACTGGCCGAATCCGGCGTCGTCGTCGGGATGCGTCCCCTTGACCGAGCTTCCCTGGCCCGAGGTTTCCTGGCGCCGTTTAGCGTTGGCGGCGCCGAGATAGGTGCTGGTCAGGCGCGAACGGTAGAAATGGTGCAGCGAGGACATATTGAGGAAGTCGAGCCGGCGCGCGGTCATGGCCATCCACGACAGCGCAAAGAGCGCGAGGAAGCCCAGCAAACTCGCGGCAAAGGCGAATTCCGTCCGTCCCAGGTCGCCGACGGCATGGCGCGTGGCCACGGTATGGACCACGGTGGTCCAGAAAATCGCCAGCGCAAAGACCGCAAAACGTCCCGTGACATCGATCATCGTCGACATGCTGAGCATCCGGGCGACCTGGCTGCCGCTGCCGCCTTGCTGGACTTTCGGCAGGAGGGCCCTGAGTAGCGGCAGGACGATCGCGAACACCGCAGCGAGGGCCGCCACCACATCCCAGCGGTTGGCGATACGCCAGGCGATCCAGTCGACCGCTCCCAGCACGAGGATGGCTGTCGCGCAGCTCAAGCCGTTTGCCATGTGCTGGGTCCGGGCGTAGCTGACGCTGTCGGGCGTATATCTCGGGTTGCGGGCACGTGGCGGGATATGCCAGTACATGGCCGAATAGATCGCGGCGTAGCCCAGGGGAAAAAGTACGAGCGGCCATAGTGTCGGAAACGGGGAAAGCAGGCGCCAGACCCGCAGGGCCGTCGTTCTGGTCGCTTCATCCGCGGACGTAACGAGGCTGTCCATCACCGACCACACCAGGAGATCGATGGCGCCAAGGGCGCATCCCAGCAGGATGAAGACCATGCCGAGTTCCAGGTGGATTCCCAGCAGGTTGCGAACAAAGGTCGCCGCACCGAACAGCCAGTCGCGGCTCCCGCGGGGGATGAGATAGCGGCTGTTCGCCCGCAGCCACTCGCGCTCCTCGGAATCGTTCTGCTTGCTCAGCTTCGTTTGAAGCTCCGCGGCGTCCTTGCTGTCCTGCGCCATCCGGCCGATCATCGAGCCGATGTAGCCGCCTCCGGATACGGTCGACATCAAGTCGAAGCGCGCAAACCTCTTCTTGCGCGCCAGCGCGGTCACGAGTCCATAGCAGAACGTGGCGCTGCGCACGCCGCCGCCGGAGAGGGCCAGGCCCCAGAGGCCGCCCTCCTTGGTCCCGTTCTCCCCAAGATGTTCGCGCCGCTCCCGGACCAGCTTTTCCAAAGGCGACGCATCGTCGGTACTCTGCCTGTCGCTCTCCCCCTGCATGCCTTCTGCCATGGTGTTCTCCCCCTGTTCCAGCGCCAGGACGATTCGTCAGGCATTCGTATAATCCACAAAGCCCACCAGTGTCTTATCGTTCAACTTGCGCCGGTCCAGCTCGAATACCCCGACACCCGTGCGCGAACCGTCCTTATTGGTATTTCCCTCGACCGTGACCAGCCGGCCATCAGGCAGGATTCTGTCGACCAGGCCGGTATGCCCGAGCCCGCTGCCAAAATCCAGGATGAAAATAAACCCGGGCTGGACCAGGGCCGGATTGGCGTAGGCCGCATGCGCGGAAATGCGCCTGACCGCCTTGTTCTTTTGCGTTTCACGCCAATGCGTCAGGACGCCCCCGGTTTTCGGTAATGGCGTGGCGCGCGCCAGGGCGCGGCAGGCTTCCGCAAATGTCCAATAAATAAAGGCCATGCACCATGCCCTGGAGTCCGGATTGGCGCCTTTGAGGGAAAGGCCGACCGATTTGAGATACTGGTCCACCATCGGACCGCGATTCGCGCCGATCGGCTGTTCCATTTGGCCGATCTGCGTCCTGGCGGTGGACAGCGCCTGGAGCATCAGGGGGGATGAGGTGATCGTGGCGCCAAGGGGCTTGGGCGGCGGACCGAACATGGCGACCCAGGTATGGCTGCCGACCTTGCCGTCGACGGCGAGCGGGAATCCGTTTTCGTCGGAGCGCTGCGCCTGGAACAGCTTGACGACTGCCGTCATATTCTTGTCGAATACGCCGGTCTTGTGGATGCCATAGCCAAAATCGCGCAAGGCCTGCTGAATCAGCTTTACCGATTTGGTGTCGCTGCTTTTTTCCTTGATCAGGTAGCCCGGATAAGCTTGATAAGCCATGATCCACCTCCAAGAGCTTATTGGAGTAGATGCTGCGCCGACGCGAGGCGCAAATCAACGGGCAAATTAGCAAAACGCCAAAAATACCACAAGTAGCTAACTCATCTTTAATTCCGATAATAAAAGACCGTTGGCATACCGAATGATGAATGGGTGCCGCGATAAGCGGTGATCGCCATACCGGGTCAGCGCGATTCGATGCTGGCGACCGGCCCTCTCCGGCCCTTGCGATCGAAGGCGGCGACGCGGATCGTGCCGCGCTCGGCGATCGGCCCCGTCACCGGTGTGCTCGCCGCGGTCGGTTCGCTGCCGTCGCTGGTGTAGCGCAGCAGCATGCCTGGCAACACGTGATTGGCCAGCACCCGCCCCTTGTCGAGCACCAGTCCGGGCGGCGCGATGCGGTAGGCCAGCCCGGTCCCTTCCAGGTCGAGACGCGGCAGCACGCGCTGGCCCAGCGCGTTGACGAAACCCGACCAGGCGCTGCGGTGCAGCGCCGCGGCCTTGTCGGCGTCAAGCGCGGTGGCCCAGCCCGGATCGGCGGCCCAGGCCCGCTCGGCCAAGGCCGCCAGGCGCGGCATCACCAGGTAGTCGATGCGGGCTGGATCACGCACGGATTCCGAGAACAGATTGGCCTGGATGCCGCGCACGCGCCGCTTGCCATAGTCGGTCAGGCGGTCTGTACCAGCGCGGACCGCTACCGGCGCATCCTTCATCATGTCGAAGGGAATGAAGTCGTACACCGTGTCGAGTTCGACGTAGGCGCCCCAGTTGACGCCGTGCTCCTCCGGATTGGCGTTGTGCGCCATGTCGAAGTAGGTGCGCGTCACCGGCGTGAGCACGATGTCGTAGCCGGCATTGGCCAGGCGGTAGGCCAGGTCTTCGGCGCCCGCGGTGTTGTTCCACACGTAGGCGGTAAAGCCCTTGCGGGTGAAGCGCGGATTGGGGATCAGCGTCGGCGCACCGTCCAGCTTTGTCTTGCGCGCGGCCAGCTCTTCCCAGCCGGAGGTCAACATGCCGTGCTTGCGCACGATGGCGTCGACTCTCTCATAGAAGTAGTCCCATAGGTCGGCGCTGGTTTCGAGCCCGTGCTTTTGCATCATGGCATGGCTGGCGGGCGACTTTTCCCAGGCCCCGTTGGCCAGTTCATCGCCGCCCATGTGGATGGTCTCGAGCGGCACGCCGGCTTCGCGGTGCAGCGCCGCCATCTCCCTGACCACGTGGTCGATGAAGGCGTAGCTCGACTCGAGCCCGGGATTGATCACGTTGTCCTTGAAATACTGGGCCGACGTGTATTCCGAGCGGTCGTCGAAGTCGTTCAGCAGGTAGCGCGCGGCCTCGCGGCCGCCGGCGCGCTTCAAGCGCTGGTAGCGCGCCTCCATCGCCTGCACGGCGGCGCGGGCATGGCCGGGCATCTCGATCTCGGGGATCACCGTGATATGGCGCGCATGCGCATAGCGCAGGATGTCCTTGTAGTCGGCGCGGGTGTAATGGCCGCTGCCGCTGGTGTCGCGCGGATCGGGGCCGGAGCCGTAGGCCGGCTGCAGGCGCACACCCGGCCTGGCGCTGTGGCCGCGGACGGCGCCGATCTCGGTCAGTTCCGGCAGGCCGGCGATCTCGATGCGCCAGCCCTCGTCGTCGGTCAGGTGGAAGTGGAAGGTGTTCAGCTTGAAGCGCGCCATCAGGTCGAGCCATTTGAACACGGTCTGCTTGTCGTGGAAGTTGCGCGCCACGTCCAGCATGAAGCCGCGGTAGCCGAAGCGCGGCGCGTCGACGATGCTCAGCTCGGGCAAGTCTGGCGCGGCAGCGCCGGGCAAGGGCAACAGGTCGCGCAGGGTCTGCAGGCCGTAGGCGACGCCGGCAGCGCTGTTGCCGACGATATCGATGCCCTTCGCGGCGCCGATCGTCAGCCGGTAGGCTTCGGGCGAGGCTTGTCCGTCGACCTTGCCTACGCCCAGCTGCAAGGAAGGCCCGCCGGTGGCGGGAAGCGACGCCGGGAACAGCGAGCGCGCCAGCGCGGCCTCGCTGGCCAGCCCCGCGGATGCCTTGACCTGCGGCTGTCCCGCCAGCGCCAGCCGGCCCTGGCCGGGGTCGAGCCGCAGCGGGGTCGGCAAGACCGGCGGCACGCCGGCCGGGGGCAGCAGGTCGGCGCGCGCGTTGCGCCAGTAGGTATCCTCGGGCGACACCGCAGAATGCGGGCTGCCGGCCACGCCGCGCTGGGGCGGTTCGGCCAGGGGAACCACCTCGTAGCGAAGCGGTACGCCGGCGTCGGGCGCCGCGTCGTACACGAGATAGGGACCGCTCGGCGAACGCGAGGGCATGAACACGGCATCGCTGTGGCGGTAGGCGAATTCCAGCGTCTGGCCCGGCGCCAGGCCCGTGAAATCCGGACCGGGGCGCAGGCGGAACAGGCCTCCCGCAACCTGTTCCAGCACCAGGCCGGCCGACCGGGCGCCGGCGGGCATGCGGTCGATGCCGGTGAAGTAGAGCGACCAGCCGGCGGCAGGCAGCGCTTGGCCGTCGCCGTTGGTCAGGAGGAAGCGGGCCGGCGAGCCGCCTTGCGGGAGCTGGGCGCCGGCCGGCTTGCGCTGCATTTCCCAGCGCAGCTGCAGCTTGGCGCCATTGGCGACACCACCGGCCTGCACGGCGGCTTGTCCGGCCGGTCCAGCCTGCGCGCCGGGCCCCGCCAAGGTCAGCAAGGCCGCCACCAGGATCGGCGCCAGCGCGGAACAGCTCAATGTCGTCGTCTTGCCCAATTCTTTCTCCCCTTATCCGTATCAGCTGGCCACGCCCGGACGTGCGAACAGCCGCTCGATCTCCTCCAGCGATTTGCCCTTGGTCTCTGGCAGGAAGAAGGCCGCCGTGATGAAGTACACCGCCGTGCAGCCGGCCCAGAACAGGAACATCATGTGGAAGCCGAAATGGCCCACGATCGGCAGGAAGGCGCCGGCGATCAAGGTGCCGGTGCCCTGGTTGATCAAGAGCGCCACGCCCATGCCCACCGAACGGATCCGGGTCGGCATCAGTTCGGACAACGCCAGCCAGACGCACACGCCCGGCCCCACCGAGAACGCGGCGATGAAGCCGGCGATGCAGAGCGCCGCCAGCAGCCCGCTGTTCTTGTCCGGGATAGGGCCGATGGTAGCGCGCACGATCCGGAGCGGCGCCACGCCGGCTCCCTCGACAGGCCGGATGTCGATGCGCTGGGCCATGTGGACACGCCTGGCGGCGTCGATCGTGGCGCGGGCGTCGGGCGGCAGGCTGGCGATCAGCGGCTGTACGGCCTCCGCGGCCGCAGGCTCGGCCCGCCCGCTCCACGCCGACCGCGCCCGGGCCAGCAGCGCGCGTTGGTCTTCCGGCAGCGTGCGAACCAGTGCCTCCTCGCGCGCCAGCACGGCCTGCGAGTCGGGCGTCGGCGTATACGCGCCGGCAACCTGCTGCTTGTCGCCGTACTGGTACAGGATGGTGAGCTGTGTCGGGCCGGCCCCGGATTGCGCCAGCCTGGCGTCCAGCAGATTCAAGTCGAGCGCGTTATCGCGCACCAGCGCCGCCACCTCGGCGCGCACGTCGACGCGCGCCGATTCGAAGCGGTGGAAGAGCAGCGCCAGCAGGCATAGCGACACCATGATTCCGGCGGTGCCGATCTTGAGCAGGAACACCCTGCCCTTGCGCTCGACCAGCATGATGGCGAAGACGGTCATCACCATGTTGAGGATCTTGATGGCCGTGCCGTAGCTGGCCGCGCTCACCGGATCGAGGCCCGCGTGCTGCAGGATGGTCGACATGAACTGCAGGATGGAATTGATGCCCGTGGCCTGGTTGCAGCCGAGGATCACGCAGGCCAGCACGAAGGGCAGCACGTAGCGCCGCTCGGTCAGCATTTCGGCCAGCGCGGCGCCGCGCCCAAGCTGGGGCCGCGCCCTTTCTTCCTCCAGCGCGGCGCCGATCTCGGCCACCTCGGCCTCGCATTGCGCCGCCGGGCGCAGGCGCGCCAGCACGGCGGCCGCCTGCGCGGCGCGCCCGCGCCGCATCAGCCACCGCGGCGACTCGCTCACGAACAGGCAGCCGAGCAGGAACAGGCTGCCCGGATACAGCACCGCCAGGAACATGCTGCGCCAGGCGCGGTCGGCGGCAGCCGCGCTTGCCGCGACATCGCTGCCGGCGGCCTGGATCGCGAGTTCGGCATTGGTCAGGTAATGGTTGCCGATGAAGGCGGCCAGCACGATGCCGGCCGTGAGCGCGAACTGGAACAGCGCCAGGCCGCGTCCGCGCTGGCCGGCCGGCAGGCACTCGGCCAGGTAGAGCGGCACGACCACCGCGATCACCCCGCCGCTCAGCCCCTGCAGCAGGCGCCCCAGCAACAGGGGAACAAAGGACTGCGACAGGTAGATCACGGCGACGCTGCCGACGAACAGCAGCGCGCTGACGATCATCATCGGCCGCCGTCCCAGCCAGTCGGCCAGCATGCCGGCCACCACCGAGCCCAGGATCGAACCGCCCATCACGGCGGCCACCACCAGCGACAGCTGTCCTTCGGTCAGGCTGGTCGCCCGGTGCAGGTAGGGCAAGGCGGGGTCGATGATGCCGATGTCGATGCCGTAGAGAAGTCCGCCCAGGCCGCAGATCGCGGTCAGGAACAGCAGGTGCAGGCCTTGCTTGGTGTGTGTCGACATTGGTTGCCTCGGTAGCGGTGCGTGGACCGTGACGAATGAAGTGGTGGCCGCCGGCACTGGCGCAGTCGTCGGCAACGTATCTTAATCGCAATATTTGTCGACGAGGTACTTTTGCCTGATCCAGGCTTGAGTTTCGTGAGAAGCACGCAAAAGAAGGTTCATCGCGAGGTGCGCGAAGTCTCGGCAGCCTTGCCGCCGCTTGATCCGCTCATCCCAGGTGCTGACGGATCGCTAGCAGTGCTTCGCGCTGCCGGGCGTCGGCCCGTGGATACCTGAGTTTGAGCTCGCACAGGGTATCGAGGACGATCTGGGAAACGATCAGCCTCGCATTCTTCTTGTCGTCGGCAGGCACGACATGCCATGGTGATGCGGGCGTGCTCGTGCGGTTGATGCATTCCTCGTAGGCGCGCATGTAGGCACTCCAGTATGCCCGCTCCTGGACGTCGGCCAGGCTGAATTTCCAGTTCTTTCTCGGATCGTCGATCCGCTTGAGGAGCCGCTTCCTCTGTTCTTCCTGCGAGATATGCAGGAAGATCTTGATGATCCGGGTTCCGTTGAGGGAGAGGTGCCGTTCCAGGTTCCTGATCGAGCGATAGCGCTCACGCCAGACCGTCTCGTCGCGGGCAGCCCGGGGCAGCCCTTCGCTGCGCAGGATCTCCGGATGCACGCGCGCGATCAGGACCTCTTCGTAATAGGAGCGATTGAAAATGCCGATTTGCCCGCGTTCCGGAAGGTCGAGCGTGGTACGCCAGAGGAAATCGTGCCGCAATTCCACGGGGGCCGGATGCTGGTAGCTATGCACCTGGCAGCCCTGGGGGTTGACGCCCGACATCACATGCTTGATCGCGCCGTCTTTTCCAGCCGCGTCCATCGCCTGGAAAATGAGCAGGACGGCATGGCTGTTCGAAGCAAACAAGACCTGCTGCCGCGCACTGAGGCGGGCAACATGCCTGTCGAGGAGTTCGCGGTAGTGCTGCTTCGAACGGTAGACCTTGCCGATCTGGGTCGGCCAGCTGTCCAGGCTGACCCTATGCTCTCCGCTTACGCAAAAACGCTGTGCGTCGATCTTCATCTGCATCCTGCCCGATAGAGGTGGCGTGCAATCGACTGTATCGATGGAAGGCGCTGCGGTCTGTTAGGCTATTCACCGAGCCCGGCATCAGGCTGCCGGGCTGGTGGTGGACGGGCGGGCGGCGCGGCGGCAGCGCTCGGAACAATATTTGACCTGGTCCCAGTCCCTCTCCCACTTCTTGCGCCATGCGAATGGGCGCGCGCAGTGCAGGCACTCCTTCGTCGGCAGATCCGATTTCTTGCGCGTTTTCATGCGGTCCAGCTTCAGGAAGCACCGCCAAGCTCGATCTTCGCTGCCAGCACGCGCCCGAGCGCCGTCTCCGGATCCAGTCCGGCCATCATCTGGTTGATGATCTCCTGCTTGTCCTCGGGCGTGAGCTTTTCGCAAGCCGCACGGTGCGAGCAGAAATAGGCGTACCAGGCCACGTCCACCGGCCGCTCCTTGCGCGGCTTGAAGCGTGCCGGCACCTTGGCGCGCATCGCCTCCACATAGGCCGCCAGATGCGCATCGGCCGCACGCCAGTCGAAACCGGCCACCGCGCGCTTGTCGGCTTCCCAGTCGCCCTCGTACCCGGCGCGCGGACGCAAGCTGTCCTTGTTTACCGCGAGGCAGGCCAGATTGGGATAGCCGTGCAAGGCGCAAAAGCCTTCCACGAACAGCAGCTTGGGACCGATGCCCACCGCTACCGCACGGCCGAGCACCTCGTCCTTGGGATGCAGGGAGCGCGCCAGCGTGAGCAGGTCGCCATAGGTGATCGGCATGCCGCGCAGGGAGCTCGCCTGCCGTACCAGGGCCTCGACCAGGCGCGCGCCTACCTCGATGTCGTTGAAAGTGAATGAAGTCATAGGAACGAAGTGTGCACCAGAAACAGGCGAGCCGTCGATCATCCCGGTCGGACGATCGACGGCTCGCTCGAGCTCGTGAAAATAAGTGCCCTGCTCTACTCAGTTCACTCCCATTCGATGATCAATGGCTGAGGTAAGCCTATGAATTGGCTAAGTATTTTAATCGCACTTTTGGCCTAGTACCATTCACGATACCATGCCAAAGTCATCGATCTTTAACCCGGCAACAACGGGCATTACCTCGATTTCATCACTTACCGCAACCGCCATCCCTGCCGTCGAACCCAAGGTTCATGGTATCGCGAACGATCTGCTGCTGGCGGGACCTAACAACCGACCTTCATAACAGCCGATCTTGCGGCTGTACAGGTCCATGATCAGGTACAGGTAGAACCAGCGACCGGCCACATTCGCAGGCAGATAGGTCATGTCCCAGCACCAGACCTAGCCGGGCGCCGTGGCATTATGGGTTGTCGGCGGGCGCTGCTTGTGCGGCGCCCTGGCCCGGCCGCGATGGCGACTCTGGCCGCTGGCGCGCAGGATCCGGCTGAAGGTCGATTCGCTCCCAGGTAGACGCCTTCGTCAGCCAGCATCGGCACGATGCGCGCAGGCGGCATGTCGGCAAAGCGCGGGTCATTGGCGGCAGCCAGCACCGCTTCGCCCTCCTGCACCGTGAGCGCATGGGCGGGGGCAGGCCGCGCGGCAGTCGGACGCCCATCCCCTTTGTCCAGGCCGCCATGCGCTTGCCAGCGCTGCAGGCTGCGCTCGCTCAGCCCGACGACGGCGCATGCCTCGCTCAGGCGCGCGCCCTGCTTGCACGCCTGCTCGATGTCCTGGGCCAGTTTGCGGCGATCTTCGAGTCCGATCATTCGTCCTCGGCCCGGTACTTGCTAAAGATCGCCTCGGCTTTTTTTGACAGCACCAGCAATGCAGCCGCTTCCGCCAGCGCCTTGTCCTTGCGCCGTATCTCGCGCTCGAGCTCCTTGACGCGCCGCTTCTCCTACTTGGCCTCGGCCGCCGTCAGCCACTTCTCGCCCGGCTGGGCCAGGCCATTGATCGCATTCTCGCGCCACACTGCCAGCTCGTGCGGATACACGCCATTGCTGCGGCACCAGGCGCTCTTGCTGGCCTCGTCCATTGCCGCAGTGGCCAACACTGCCTCGAACTTGGCCGCCGGCGTCCACTCGCGCCGCTGTACCGGGTTTGCCAGCGCTTCGCTACGCCAGCGCTCAAGTGTCGACTCGCTCACACCCACCGACAAGGCCACGTCCTTGATCGATGCACTCTCGGGCGGCAGCAGCCTCGCCACTGCCTTGTCTTTGAATTCCTGTCCGTACCGGGCCACTCTTCACTCCTGTTATCGCCCCATTTTCTCAGATTCAAACGGGCGACAACTATTCTGACACCGGGGGGGACGCGCCGGGCGGCGTGGCCAACCGCCTGGTCATCGAACTGCAGCCCGAGGAAGCGATCAAGCTGCAGATCATGGCCAAGCAGCCGGGCAGCGGCATGCAGATGCAGCAGGTCACGCTCAACCTCAACCTGCAGTCGGCATTCCAGCAGCGCCGCGCCGAAGCCTACGAGCGCCTGCTGGTCGACATGGTGCGCGGCCGCCTGACCCACTTCATGCGCCGCGACGAACTGGAAGCGGCTTGGGCCTGGGCCGACCCGATCATCGAGGGCTGGGGCACGCTGGGCGAGAAACTGCACCCGTATGCGGCGGGCTCGTGGGGGCCGGCGGAGTCGTTCACGCTGCTGACGCGCGACGGGTTTGCCTGGGTCGAATAAGACGCCAGGAGCAGCCCGGCCGGCTGCGGCGGGCCTCGCATCGCGCGCCGGCGGTGCTCCCGGATATGCCTGCCCGCCCCGGTCGGGCTGAACCTGCAAGCCGCGCGCATTCCAAAACCATGATGCGTCGGATACGTTTAAACGTGCTTCCGCCATTGAAATCAAAATTGAATTGCAGATATACGCATTCACTTTCTTCAATCATGAGTAATCGAGCCCCCTTTAGTTCCACTGCGTTCGCAGAGCGTGCGCAAATAGATAGCCGCAGCTTTCTACCATTATCCTCTTTAAGTTAGAGTCTTCCAGAAGATGGAGGCGGATGCCCTGCCTTATCTCGTAAGATCAATTGCCCTTCCGCTCATATTCACGCGACACGCGATCCGCCGGTTTCCGCCGGGTTGAATCGATCCTATCCGATCGTCTATATCGTTAATCGCGGCATATGCCTGAATCAGGGTTGTGCCAACGCTCCGGCTATTCGCCTGTCGAATTGCCGGCGCATTACCGCGCATTGCCGCGCGTTGCCGTCATCCGGCGCCGATTCGCCTAGCTCGAACCTGGGAGATACCATGTCTAATTGGAGAATTCGCCTCACCAACGGGAACACCACCACCGAGCTCGAATTGATCGACACGGCCGGGCCCCTCAACGATTTCCGTTTCGTCGACTTAGAGGCTTTCACCCCGGCCAAGGGCACGTTTACCAACCAGTTCAACAATGTCGTGCCGACCACCCCTCTCACATGGATTCTCAAGGGCCTCGACATCGACGAGGATGAACCGACAAGCGGGAAAGGCGAGGTCCACGACAGCGGTGGCACGTTCCCGAATGGTGAAATGGACTGGGAAAAACTAAGCAAACTGTAGATGCTTGGCAGCCGTCCACCGGCTCATCCCGAACATATTCGCTTCACCGCTTAAAAGTCGAACCCGCATTCCTTGATGTGACGCCACCATACATGGAGGTCACCATGCCGATGTCGGAACAGGAGATTCACGCCCTCACCTGGAACGAGCTGCGCGAATTGAAACAAGAAGATCTTTCCGATTTATCGCTTCTGGCCGGCACCATCGCCGGCATCGTCACAGCCACGAATGGGGCAGGATTCAAGGCGGCGCCCTTGCCGGTCGCCGAAGGCGACGAGCGCACCCGTAGCGATCTCGTGCGGCGCGCCGTCGGCGAAGCCGCATCCGGCGCCATCGGCGGACGCACGCTGCCGCGCCGCGCCGTCCTGTGGGAAATCGATGCGGACAAGCGGCCACTTGAATCCACCACAGCGGTGCCGCCGGAAGCTGCCTGGATCAAGGACTCCAGCGCCCAGGCGCTCGGTGTCTACAAGGGCGTGGCGGGAAGTCCCGCCGCATCGCGCCGTTTCATGCTGTTCGCGCCTGCGGACAATGGTTTCTCCGGCCCGCCCGGCTTTGTGTCGAGCCTGTCCCGCACCGGCTTCATCGACGGCACGCTTCACCCGATCCAGGTATCCCGGCGCAAGACCGTCGTGGCCTGGGCCGCCGGCCTGCTGTCGCTTGCCGTTTTCTGCGTCTGCGCCGCGAATATCCACGAGGCCGGCAAGCGCGCGGGTGACTGCATCGACCTCATGACCGGGAAGGTCGCTGGCTACACGCATCTGCTCCAGCTGGCCTACAACGAGGTGCCGGCATCGCCGCCTTATTCCAATGGATCCAAGGCAGTGGCGCCGGACAAAGCCGGCGCCGCCAATGCGGCCAGGGCCGGCGCCGGCTCCGCGCAGGCGGGCCAGGCAGCACCGGGGGCGAACCAGCAGGGCCGGTCCGGCAAAACCTCAGCCCCGCCCGCGGCACACAGGCAAATGCCCGATGGCGCCGCATGCATGAGCCAATTCGCGGGCCCGGGCACGCAAGCCGCCGGCCCGGCAACCGAGGCCGAGGTGAAAAACAGGTACGAATGCCTGAGGCTGTGGACCGCCGCCATGACGATCGTGTCGAAGAATTCCCTGTCGGCCCAGGCCGGCAACCAGCCGGAAAAGACCAGGCTGCACGTCCTGCCCGCGAGCTGGATGTCGATCCAGGTGCCGATGATCTTCATGATGTTGTCAGTCATCGGCCTGGCAATGGCCGCCGGCCTTGCCCTCATGGGGCGCGTTTCGGGCATCCTGATCAACAACGTCTACCGGATGTCGCTGGCCCGCTTCCAGATCGTCGCATGGAGCGTGCTGATCCTGCCGACCGTCATCGCGTATGCCTGTTTCAATGCGGGCATGATCGGCGACATCCTGCAGCTGAGCACCACGCCCGGCGAGTTCGGCATCCTTAGCGACAAGGCGTCGAAGAACCTGGTCGTGTTCCCGGTGATGCCGATGGAGATACTTGCCGCCCTCGGCATCACCGTCGTCTCCACCATGCTGTCGCCACTCATCCTCACCGCGAAAGAAACCGGTGTCAAGGAAGGCGTCGGCGCCCTGCAGGTCATTGCCGGTGCGGGCCGCGCCCAGAACGCCAATGTGTCGACCTACGCCGACGCCCCCACCAGGCTGACGAAAAACCCTTCGCCGGCCGACGCCAGGATCAGCGACCTGCTGCTCGGCGAAGAGCGCGGCAACCGGGGCGAGGTCGACATCTCGCGCCTGCAGATGTTCGTCATCACCGTCGGACTGGTGTTCACCTACATGAGCCTGATTCTCACCGAGGCCGACAGCATCCACGTATCCAAGATCGCGCGGGCCTTCAGCAATGAAGCGAGCCTGTTCAACTCGCTGCCGCCGGTGGGCGCGACCTTCGTGATCCTGCTGGCGATCAGCCATTCCGCCTACCTGATCACCAAGAGCGTCGATAAACCGGTGCCGCCGGTCTTGCCGGCCGCACCGCCCGGCGCCCCGGCGACCCCGGCCAATCCTGCCACCCCGCCGAAATGACGAGCGCACAGCCCCGCCAGACGCATTGACCCGTTCATTGACCCGCTAACTGCCGGAGAACATCGTGCCCAATGAGGTCATCGTCTGGGACCGGACCACCGGGGGTGCCGCATCGCGCGCCTGGCTGCAGCTCAGCAGCGATCCGAAGTCCGGCACCGCCGCGGTCGAAGCCCTGGGTTTCAGTCTCGCCTCAAGCGGTAATACCGCCAGGGGCCATCTTCTCCTCGATGTTCCCGTGCCCTTCCCCCCGGTGCTCGCCACGGAGGATGGCGGCGGCTTCAAGCTCGCCACCTGGGAACAGGCGCTCGGGCGGGTGCAGGAGGCAGCGCGCGAAAACGAACGCGCCGTCCAGCACTTCGTCGCCGCCATGCGCGAAAGGCAGGTGCGGCTGAGCGGCGCGGCGGTCGGCGGAATGACGGCGGGCTTCCTTGGCGCCTCGACGGTCGGCGGGGCGGCGGCTACCACTTGCGTCCTCACGGTGGATATCGGCGCCTTGCTCGGGGGCGACGACCAGTCCCCCGTCTTTACTGCCGAGCTGAGCGCGCAACTCGCGGCCTTCGCCTGCGCCCCGGCCGGCGCCGCGGCGCTCCTTGCCCGCTTGTCCTTCCGTCTGGTGCTGAGCAAGGACAGCATCCTGCACCTGCTGCCGGCCATCACCGCGCCACGGTTTTCCGGGCTGTCGATCAGGTGGCCCCGCATCGTGCTGCCCGCATTTAACGGCGACATCGGCTTTGGCGCGTTTCCGGCGCTCGGGCAGATGGATCTCGACGGCCTGTTCGCATTCCCGCTGCCCAGCTCCGCGCTGTCGGTCGAACTGCATCCCGCGCCGGTTCTGGCTTTCAATGTGGCCGGTGGCGAACTGACGATTGTCACGACCACCCCCGGCGCCGGAACCGTCCTACTCAATGGCAACACCCCGCTGCTCGAATTCGATACGCTGGAACTGAGCGTCACCCCGGCCGGCCAGTCCCTGAGCGCGAACTTCCACACGCCGGCCCGGCAACCGGCGGACTTGCCGGACATTGCCATTCCCGAAGCCTTGTCCGGTCCTTTCGATATCCGCCTCTCACGAATCACCGCGACCGGCCAGGGCATCGTGCGAGCCGCGCCGCCGGCAATCGGCGTGCGCATCGAACTGGCGATCGGCAGCATCGTCATCCGCGCAAGGAGCGACCCCACCCTGGTGCTGGCCCTGTCCGCAACGCTCACATGGACGGTCGAGAATGGCGTGCTGACGCCGGCGATCGACAAGCTCGCGCTGATCGAACCGTATCCACTCGAACTGGTCGCGGCGGCGAGCCACATCATCGCCGATGGCGCCCGTTCATTGTGGGCCTGGGTCCAGACCATCCCGATGCCGGGCGCCCCTCCCTCGCCCGCCGTGCCCTCGCTGGCGGGCATGCGCCAGCTGCTGCGGCGCCTCGGCGACATGCTGGTCGCAGCGGCGCGCTGGATGGCGCAAAAAGGGCTGGCGGCCGCGCGCGTGCTCGCCGACCTGGCTGAAGGGGCCCTGGCCATGCTGGGCCGCCTCATGGACGCGCTCAGCGCGCCTGACACGTCGGCGTTCGACGGGCTTGCCATCGAGTTCAGGGTCGACCTGTCGACGCTGCGCCTGGTGCAGGTCGTGATTTCTCCCGTACGGCCCTCCAGCGTCGCCGCACCGGACCCCATTACCGCATTCGGCCTGCAACTCGAGCTGCCGTACAAGTTTGCGCCTTCGGTGGTGTGCGACCTCGAGCAGGGCTGGATCGCCCTGCTGGTCACGACCGATGCGGCGCCGCCCCCGGCGCCGGCGCCGGCCATCCGGCTATCCACCGACCTGTGGCTCGACGCGGACGGTCCCACCACCCCGGCCGGCGGCACCTCGAACGCCGGCCAGCACGAGCCCCTGATCTCGATCACCGCGACGCCCGCGCAGGCTCCGCGGGCCGTTGCGCTCGTGGTCCTGCAGGACGGCAAGGCGCGCTTCTTCCAGGAAGTCGCCAGCGGCGTCACCGGGGCGGACATCGTCGCCGGCAACGGGAAGGTGGTCGTGGCGGCCGGCACCCGGCTGGTGGGCGCGGTGATCGCCCTCGGTGAACGCATCGATCCGCAATTCGACATCGCGGTAACCTGCGACACCGACCGCATCCTCAGCCTGTTCAAGCTGCCGGCTGCCGAGCCGGGCAATCCGAATGACGCCGGCTCCTGGTCCCAGTACATCCAGATCAAGTCGGTGCAGGTGGACGGCCCGCCGGCCGGCGGCGTCGTCAAGATCCTGGTCGAGGCCGAGATCAAGGTGTCCGGCCTCGGCCTGGGACCGTCGGCGCAGCCGCTTCCGGCCGAGTTCATCATCGCGCTCGACCTGGCCACCCTCTCGGCCGAGCTGTCCGGGGCCGGCGTCGACATCGCCATGGCCGACGGCACCACCTTCTCCCTGCTGGGGCTGAACGGCCGGGTGCGCGATATCCGTACCCCGCCCGTACCGGCCGATTTCGCGCCCTTCCGGCTCGACCTGAACGGCGGCAACCCGCGCATCGCGATGAATGACCAGAGCGCCGCACTGGACCTGGCCTGGAACCAGCTTTCCGGCGGCGGCGCCGGCCTCGAATTCACGGTCACGTCCTTCGCCGTGGCGCGCGACGGCATCGACCTCGAAGCCGCCACCAGGGACAGTCCGGTGACCCTGGCCGGCGTCGACATGCCGTTCCGCTTCGACCAGGGCAAGCTCTCGGTCAAGGGCGGCCGCATCCAGGCCTTCGGGCTCACCGGCCACGGCAACCTGCCGCCGGCGCTGGTCGGAGAAGCCAAGGCCACTATCGTCCTGAATTTCGCCCAGCGCGGCGCCCGGCTCGCCCTGGAAACCTGCGACGCCGTGCTCGACAAGAGCGGCGATCCGCTGCGCTGCGAGAACACCCGCTTTACGCTCAATATCGAGAAACTCGGCCTCAAGGTCGTCGAGCAGTCCGGCTACCAGTTCTATTTCACCCTGACGGGGTACGCCCAGTTCCGCCCGAACGGCGCCGAATTCGCCGATGGCCTGCTCAAGCACCTGTCGAAGCTGAAGATCCTGCTGCGGGAGGTGCCGCTCGCGAGCGACCCCAGCGTCCTGCTGCAGCATATCGAGTTCCAGGTGCCGGTCGAACCGCCCGACCGCACCAGCTTCTTCGACATCTTCGTGTTCAAGCTCAAGGGCATCGGCTTTCATCCGGCCTCGCCGGCCTTCGACGGCGCGCCGGCGATCTCGCTGTCGGGCCAGGTCGAGTTCACTGATTTCGGCGACAATTTCAATCCACGCTTCGACTTCCACCAGCTCTGGATCGCCCCGCCCAAGGGCGGCAGGGGCCTGCCGCGGATCCGCTTCGACGGCCTCGGGGTCAGCCTGAGCATCGGCTCGGCGGCGGAAGTGTCGGCCACGGCGATCGCGGTCGACGGCAAGCTGCCGACCATGGAAGGCGCGGCGCCGCCGGAACAAGGCGTCACGGCCAAGGGCTTCCTGGCATCCGGATCATTGACCTTGAAGGGTTGGGCTTCGATGTCGGCCGCAATGGGTTTCCTGGAGCTGGAAAAGCCGGGAGAAGCCGAAAAGCGCCACGCCTTCTTCCTGTACATCCAGCAAAACGACATCGCGATCCCGATCCGCACCCCGGTGGGCGAACTCTATATTCGCGAGCTTGGTTACGGCCTGGGCTACCGCTATACGCTGGCCGGCCTGGCCGCCGCCGACCAGGCCGAGACCCCGCGCGAGCTGGTTGCGCTGCTGGACGGGATCTCGCGCTACCAGGGCGACCTGCAGAAGTTCCACGCCTGGGCGCCCACCTACGACAACAGCGCGCTGACCCTGGCCATGCGCGCCCTGGTGTCGATGACCAGCCTGTCGCCCGAGCGCAGCTACAACAAGGAAGAAGAAACCCTGCCGAACCCGGTCCTGTTCGACATCGTCGCCGCGCTGCGCACCGACCTCACCTTCCTGATGAACCTGCGTGCCTGGATCGCCTTCAACTACAGCGACTGGCGCAAGGCGCGCCTGGCCGGCGGGGCGCCGTGGCAAAACAAGCCGACCCTGACCGGCTACATGTACCTGTCGGTGCGCAAGCAGGAATTCCTGGCGCGCATGGTCTCGCACCCGGACTGCGAAGTGGGCGAACACCCGAAACTGTACGAGCCCCTGGTCAAGGCCATGAAGGCGGTGCGCTGGAGTTCCACGCTGTACGTGCGGCCCGGACTGTTCCACCAGGAGCTGGGTTGGCCCTACGAACTCGGTTTCGCCATCAACAAACCGGAAGACAAGTTCTTCCTGTCGGTGGAAGGCGGCACCGTGCTGCGCGTCGAAGACGCCGCGCTGCTGTACGGCCTGGCCTTCCGCGCGCGCGGCCATATCAAGTTCGAAGCCAGTACCGGCGGCGACTTCGGGGCCTCGGTGTCCGCCGTCGCCAGCATCGCGCTCGCCGCCAAGTTCATCGCCTACCTTGCGGCCGACACCAGCAAGGCCTTGCTGTACGGCGCGGTCAGCCTCGACATCACCATCGATTTTTCAGTATCGGTCTGGATCGACACCGATTTCTTCAGCGACTCGCTCGACTTCACCGCCAGCTTCACGATCCACGTCGCCGCCGAACTGGCCATCACCAGCGACGGTGTGTCGGGCCGCATCGAGGCCTCGGTCTCGGTCGGGGCCTTCGGGCGCTCGCTCAGCCTGGGCATCGGCTTCGACATCGGCAGCCGGGTCGAACTCGAAGACGCCCGGCGCCGCTCGGAACGCTTCATGAGCCTGGGCCTGGGCAGCGACTATCCCGACCCCGAGCAAGGCGTGCCGCTGAACCGTCCCCCGCTCCCCCAGCCGGCCCCGGCGCGCAATGCCGAGACGGCCGACAATGACGTGCAGGAGGCAGCGCAGCACCGCGAGCAGCAGGGGCGCACCGACGCCCCGCGCGAGCCTGCGGCCGTGCGCGCTTGCACCGGCATCGATGTCGGCGACACCGGATTCACCGCCATGCTGTATCCGGTCGACAGCGATGACGGCGCGCCCTACTTCCTGGTCCAGTTCATCCCGGCCGGCGCACCGGATCCGCTGGGCGGCGACAACTTCTATGCCGCGCCGGTGCCGTCCGCCGCCGGGCTGCCTCCGGAATACGAGCTCAGCCTTTCGCAAGGCGCGTTCGCGCCCGGCGAACTGCTGCCCGCCGCCGCCGGCCAGCAAGTCATCAACGGCAATGCCGTGGCCTGCACGACCGACTGGCAGGTCACGGTCGGGAGACCGGGAAGCGGCGGCGCCGGCCGCGATGTCCCGCCCAGCTTGCGCCTGTACTTCACGAGCGCCTGCTTCATGGCCGGCGACCAGGCCCGCCACCTGAGCAACTGCAAGGCGCTGCGCCAGGTTCGCTGCCAGCTGCCCGAGGACGCGGCCGAACGCAACAAGATCCTGGCGCGCGCGGCGCGCTCGCGCACCGACCTCGGCGACATGGAACTGCGCCACCAGCAGGTACGCGAGGCCCGCTCGGTCTTCATCGCCACCGTGGGCCAGGCCGCGGGGCGCCTGGCCCAGGCCCTGGCCGTGCGCGGCAGTGTGGTGGTAGCGCCCACGCTGGCGGAACTGGCCCAGCTCGGCCTCGAGCTCGACCCGCGCGCGCTGGGCTTGAGCTTCATCCTGTCGGGCGAGCGTGTCGCCGAGCTGCTCCTGCCCGATGCCGGTGCGGGCCCCGCGCCGCTGCCCCGCGTCTCGATCCGCACCCGCCTCCCGCAAACGGCGCCGGTGCTGGGCGCGCCGACCCCGGTCGTAACCTTCAACCCGCCGCACCGGATGTTCCGCGACAGCGCGCCGCGCCTGGCGGACCCGCGCGCCCGGCGGCAAGCCGGCGGCGTCCACCTGCACTGGGACCTCGAGCCAATGTGGGCGCCCGGCGCCGCGCCGGAAGACGACCCGGAATGCCACCTCAAGCACTACCGTATCGAACGGCGCATCATGGGCTCCGGCTTTGGACGCAAGACGTTCACCGTGAAGCGCTCGGCCACGCTGGAATTCCTGTCCGACCCGAGCGGGGTGCACGCGCGCGAATGGGGGTCCAGCCTGGTGCTGGTCGACGACCTGGCCGACCTGCCCGACGCCATGCGGGCGCAGATCCTGCCTCCGGCCCTGGGCGCGGACGCCACGGCGCGCGAGCGCCAGGACGCCGCGCCAAGCGACAAGGTCGAATTGCTATACCTGATCCAGCCGGTGGACGGCGCCGGCACTGCGGGCCAGCCGGTGCCGTGGCCGATCTCCCCGCCGGTGCCGCAGCCGCAGCAGGCCAGCTTCAGCAGGCCGGTGGCCCGTTTCCAGTACGCCGCGCTGCCGGCGCTGGGCCGCTGGCCGGCGCCGCCGGCAGGCCAGGTGCCGCAGGCGTTCCTGTCCTTGTACCTCGAGGAAGCCAGCCAGGCGCCGGATGGCGGAGACCCGGCGGCGGCCCCGGTGTTCGCGAACCCGGAACCCGGGCCGATCATGCTGCGCCTGCGCACCGAGCGCACCATCGCCATCGGCGTGTTCGGCGCCGACGCGCTGACCCAGGCGCGCGCCACGCCACCCCTGCCTGGCGCCGACCGAGCCGAAGCGCCGAACGAGACCGACCTGGTGCTGCGCCCGCTGGCCAATAAGCAGCCGCCGCCGAGCGGCGGCATGCTGGTGCAGGTCCAGCGCGTCCCGCAGGGGATCGCGGGCTACAGGGCGCCCGAGCCCGAGCGCGACGGCAGACTGGAGCACTATGCGCTCGATGGCGCCGGCTGGCAACGCATGCGCGCCGCGCTCGACCTGCCGCCCGACGACACCCACGTGCGCCGGACCCGGGCCGCGCGGCTCTACCTGCGCCCCCAACCGGGTCAGCAATCCGGCAAGCTCCCCCCGGAATGGGTCCCGGTGCAGATGCAGTTGCGCATCGGCGCCCCGCCCGCCCGAAAACAAGGCGATTCCTTCAACGAGCTGCCGGCGGCCCCGGTCGATCTCACCGTGGAGCGCTTCGAGCATCCGGTCGACCTGCGCTTCGAGGCGCTGCGCGGCGAGATCTACCCAAGCAGCGGCCGGCTGTTCGTGCTGCACCCGCATTCCGACGCCACCTATACAAACTGCGCTTCGCTGGCCCTGCCCGATGCGGCGCGCCGCACCGCCGTGCGCATCGCCTGGGAAGCGCAACCGGACTCGCTGGCCGCGATCGGGGCGCCCCAGATCGTGGCCCAGGACCTGCAGACCCTGGTGGGCGGCTTCGACCTCTTCATGCTCGACACCGCGGCCGTCCCGGCCGGCGGCGATGCGCTCGATCACGTCGCCCATATCGGCCGCGTGCAGCGCCTGCCGTCCGCCGAGCGCGGACAGGAACCGCTGGAGACCGGCGACCTGGCCACCGTCGAGGCCCTGTACCCGAGCCTGACCCGCCGCCTCGAGCATGGCGCGGAAGGATCGATGGCGAAAACGCCGTGGTATTCCGGCGCCGAATCCTTCCTGCGCTGGCCGCGCGCGCTGCGGCGCCGCTCGCTGGTGACGGCCATCGACGACGTCGCGATCGCCGCCCTGTTCGCCAACGGCATGCCGACCAAGCTGGAAATCACCAGCGACCCGGTCTTGACGATCGGGATCGACGGGGCAACAGGCAGCGGCGCCATCTCGCAGGCGCACGCCGGCGGCTTGGCCGCCACACTGCCGGGGGTCGCAGCGTTCACGCCCGACCTGGTGCGCAGGCTGCTGCTCGACCTGGTCGATGCCTCGCCGTCAAGAACCCCGCCGGCCCCGCCGCCCGACCTGCGCCTGCGCGCCACCAGCCAGAGCGGTGCCTGGTTCACCGGCGAGACCAGCATCGCGACGGCCAAGCGGCCGGACATGCATCCGGTGGTCGCGGACGTGCTCGACCTGCTGCGCTATTCCCAGCTGGGCAATCACGCAGCCAAGCTCTACCGCGGCCGCGAAGTCGTGGTCGAGGCGGCGCCGCCGGTGACGGCCACCACGCTGGCCGGGTTCTTCGACGACAGCAACGCCGAACGCGATCCGACCGGATGGGGCGTCCTGCGCTCGCTCGGCCTGGCCGCGGCCTTCCGGCTCTACGACCTCGACGCCGGGACCTACCTGGCGCCGGATGCGCTGCACGACGCCCTGGCCACGGTGCTGAAAGTGGTGCTGCCGCGCTACGCCGCAGACGAGGCAAGCATCGGGGCTCCGTTTGCCGACATCATGACCACCAGCGAGGGGCTGGCCCGGCTGGTCTCGTTCAGCGGCGCCGCACCAAACGAGCAGCTTTCCGGGACGCGCGTGAAGGCCGATTCGCTCGCCTTCGCCCAGTTCGAACTGCGCCCGGTGGCCCAGCTGCTCGCCTGCGCTCCCCCGGCGTCGCCGGCCGTCCGCTACGCCACCCTGGTCTGGACCGCCCAGGACCCGTTTGGCCCACCGCGGCCCTTCCCGGCTGACGGCATCGCACTCGAGAAGACCCATTTCGCGCCCGGCGTACTGGCCGAGGTCGAGTTGGCGGCCGTCACGGACGGCTCGTCCAAACGACGCAGCCTGCTGCTGGAAGGCTGGACGGGAGATGTCTTCCCCGTCGACGGCGAAGACATCCTCGACGCCGGCATCGTGCTGCGCCAGTCCAGCATCGTGCGCGAAAACGGCGATGCGATCCTGGGCTGGGTACGCCTCGTGAACTTCTTCGGCAATGTCCCGCTCGAAGACCCGGCGCTGTTCGCGTCGCCCTTGCCCGGACGCTTGCAACTGCAGCTGTCCTCCGCGCCCGGCGCCGACTCCGCGGGCGCGCCCGACCGCGGCGCCGAAGTCCAGTCTCCCTGGGGCCGCTTCATGCCCTTGCCCGAACGCTGGCAAGCGGTGCTGCAGTTCCCCGAGGACCTCCCCACCCGGGGCACCGCCGCGGCCGACCGCGGCGACACGCTGGAAGCCGTGATGGAGGCGCTGAAACCCTATGCGGGCCGGCCCGGCGCCGAACTCCTGGACAAGAAACCGCTCCCGGCCAACCCGAACGACCCCGCGCAACAAAAGCGGGCGCGCGCCGAGCATCGCGTGCTGGCCGGGAAGCTGGCGCGCTGGTCCCAGCGTTTCATGGACCACGGACCCGCCCGGCGCGTGGCCGGTCCGGCCGATCCCACGGCGACCGGGGTCGCCTTTGCAATGCTGACCCGGCCGACGCCCTGGCGCGCGGCGCCCGACAGCGAGGGCCGGCTGTCCGTGCTCGTGTTCGAGAAAGACCGCTACGGCAAGACGCGCAAGTATGCGGTGCGGCCGTTCGCACGCTACGAGAACTTGGCGATCGCCACGCTGGCCGCCGCGGCCGCCGAACCTGGCCTGTCTGAGGCCCTCGCGCGGGCGCGCCACGCCGCATGGGCCGACGCTGCACGCCCCAACCTGTTGTCCCCCGGCGTGTTCGGCACGGCGGCGGCGGGCGTGCTCGCCACCCATTTCGCCGACGTGGTGATGGAGCGCAGCGAACCGCTGGCGCCGCCCGTCTTCCTGGCCGCGCGCTCGCGCCGCGAAGGCATTGGTGCGCAGGACCGCTACCTCGAATTCGTGGTGGCGCGCCACCCGGAAGAAATCCTGGCCGAGGCCAACATCGGGACGGACGCCGCCATCGCCATGCGCCACGTCGGGGTCGGCTTCTGGCGCGAATTCCTGGCGCCGACCTGGGTACGCCGCCTCGAGCGCAGCACCAATGCGCTGATCAACGAACTGGCGCCCTTCGGTCCCGCGCGGGTGAACGGATTCCCGCGCCTGGGCAAGCCGGCCGGCCTGCTGGTCGACGACAGCACCAATGTGCCGCTGCACCTGGGCGAGCTGCAGGAGACGCTACCCGACCTCTGGACTGGCGCCTACGTGTTGCGCATGCTGAACATGCCCTACGGCTTCCGCCTGCTGGCGACGGCGCACCTGGCGGCCGGGGTCGCGGTGTCTGCGCCGAACGCGGTCAGCGTCGAGGGCCCGGCGTGCCGGCTGAGCCTGCCGTGGCCGCAGGCGGATGCGCCGGCTCCAGCGCCGGCCCCGCACTGGCAGGAGCGCGCGATCGCGGGCTTCCCCTCCTATACGGTGCGGCGCCAGGCCGGGGAGGCGCAGCTGCTGGTGCGCTGGCCCTTGGTCCGCCTGATCGACGGCATGCAGCCCGACACGCGCCGGCTATGGTTCGAAGGCGCGGCCGCGCCCGATATCTTCCGCATTCCCGATCCCGCCGTCGCCTACCGGCTGTGCGTGGCCACGGCCGACGGCATGCTCAGCGTACCCGAAGTGATGCTGTCCCCGGTGCCGGAGCCCGACCCGGACGCGACGGGGCTCGCCGCCGTCTCGCTCTATCTCGTCGAGACGCTCGGCACCCGCTACACGGTCGACCCCACGCTCGAGATCGTGCAGGCGGGCGACACCCATTTCGAGCTGACTGCGCGGCTGAGCGTTGCGGGACAGTCAAGCGCGCCGCCGCCGCCCGTCTTTAGCCCGCGCCTGGCAGGCCCGCCCGACCCGGCGCGCTACCGGCTGGCATCGACGGACGCGGCGCTGTGGCAGGCATGGATCGGCATCGTCCCGTGGCCGGGCGCGGCCGGCACGCTGGCGAGCGCGACGATCGGCTTGATCCTGAGCCCTCCGGCCGTGGCCGACCCGCCGCAGCTTCCGCCTCCGCTGCCCCAGCTTCCGACGCCGCAGGCATGGCTGGATTTCGAGGCGGGCCTGCGGGACTTTATCGCACGCCTGCGCACTTACGCGGACGCCGGTCTTCCCGCGACCCTGCAGGCGATCGCCACGACGGTAGCCGATGCACTGGCGCCCTTCGCCGTCCACCAGGTTGCGGACTGGCCGGAACCAGCCGCGGGCGGCCTGGCTCAGCCGGCGCGCTTGATCGTCCCTTGGGTGCTGGGTCTGCCCCTGGACGGACCCGGCGTGGCGCTGGAGCCAGCGCAGCAATGGCGCTGGCCCGCAGGCGACATGGGCATCATGGACGCCGCCGCCAGGGGCGCCGCCGCGCAGCTGTTCGCGGCCTTCGCCAACAATGCCGGCGGTCCCCCGGCCACGATCGCGCTGGGCGACACAGCGGATGCCGTGCTCGAGGCCATGCGCCAATTCGTCATCGATGAGCGCCGGCACCGCGACGAACTGCCCTTCGCCGGCATCGAGGCCGTGTCCGAGCCGCTGCCGCCGGCCAGCGACCTGGCGCAGTGGCCGGCGTCCGACGCGCACGACGCCTTGGCAGTGCTGTCCATGCCCGCAGGCCCACGCGCGGCGGCCGACGTCGACTCCGCCTTCGATGCGCTCGAAACGGTGGTGGGCGCCGCACCGACGCTGGCCGCCCTGGCCCGCATGCGCCGCGACCCAAGCGCTGCCATCGAGCTGCCGATGTGGTGGTCGGCGCGCGCCGCGGTGGCGCCGGTCCTGGACATCCTGGCGCAAGTGGGTGGCGGGATGCAACCCGCCGTGCAGGGCCTGGCGATGCGCGTGCGCGCTCCGTTCGAGGCCGCCGAAATCGCCGCCCTCGGCGCCGTGCATGCGGACTTGCCGGCCCTGGCCGGCGACATCTCGCGCCGCATGCTGTTCGGGGCCAAGCGCAAGCTGCTCATCCAGGCCTTGCAGGGGCAGGAAAAACCACTCGAATACGAAGTACGGAGCATGCCATGACGATCTTGATCACACCATTGCGCAAAGTGATGCTGGTCGGCCCGCGCCTGGCCGGCACTACCTCCGGCACGCCGCCGCAATCGGCGCATGCCTGGGCCGCCGAACTGGCCCTGGCCTACCGTGGGGGCGACAAGGACGGGACGGTGGCCGATTCGACCCAGGGCATCCGGGTGCTGCTGCAGTCGCCGGTTCCCGACCGCGGCCCCGGCGCCGGGCAGGACGGTGCCGGCCGGCACAATGTTCCCTACCTGTCGCCCCAGCTGCTCGGTCTGCTCGCCGGACCGCATGCCGACTTCGACCGTGAATTGCACTTCGCGCTGGCGCCCGGAGTCCCGGCGGTGCGCAGCAGCTACGAGCTCCGGCCCGACACCTCGGAACAGCCCCCGCACAACGGCATCGCGCCGCTCATCGTGCGGCCCGCCGTCGCATGGCCGATGCCGCAGGACAGTGTGCAGATCGAAGTGCCCTGGCTCCAGCTGGTGCAGGGCAGCCTGCCGGTGCTGGTGGATGCGGCGGCGCAGTCCGGTTCCACGCCCTTCGGCTTCCTCGGGCTGGGCCCAGACGCCGACGCCCGCGTCGTGCGCGCCTTCGCCGCCAAGGGCGGTGGTCAAGCATCCGAGCTGCTGCCGCACCTGCGCCTGGAGGTCCAGCCCTCGAAGAACAAGAAGCAGCGCCTGGTGCGCCTCGAGCTGGTCCCGGAAGGAATCGCCTTCGAGGCCAGCATCGCGAACCCGCATGCGAGCCTGGCCGGGGCCGCCAGCCGCATCCGGGTACGGCTGTGCCTCGAACACGGCTTCGACCCGGCTTCGGCGTCGCCTTCGGCAGGCCAATGGAGCCTGAAACTGGTCGCCCCCACAGATGCCGCGCCGGCCGATGCCCAGGCCTACGCGCTGGCCTATGCCGAGGTCAACCGCATGATCCGGCGCATGCGCAGCGTGCTCGCGCTGTCGCAGCGCACGCTGGCGGTCGACCTGGACGATACCCGGGCCGTGCCGCCGGTACGCTGGCCGCTGCAGGTGGTCAAGGCCGACGGCCGCCTGGCGCTCCCGCCCGGCGCCCAGGGCGATCCGCTGGCCTGGCACCTCCTGCTCGACGCCGGCGCCGGCAGCGTGAGCATCGCCGGCGACAAGGCGCGCGGAGTAAGCCTGGACAGCACGGTCAGGTTCGGACCCGACCTGGTCTCGCTGCGCGGCGACGGCAGCGGTATACAGATCGACATCCACACCGACCGCCGCACGGCCGCGGCCGGCATCGGCGCTCCCGATGCGATCCCCGGACCGCGGCTGCACATCGACATCCCGGCGCATCCCGCCTTGCCGGCGCTGACGCTAGCGGGCGCGCCGGCCAAGGACGCGCCGCTGCGCTGGTTCTTCGACGAGCACGCGCTGGCGCTGGAATGCGCGCGGCGCTACGCCAAGGCGCAGGTGCTCCCGGCCGGCTTGCCCTACACCTGGACTTTCCTGCCGGTGCGCGGCGGCTGGCTGCAATGGCCGCTGCCGCTGCCCCGCGAGCTGTCCACGCCCAGGACGCCGCCCCCCGGTGCTGAAGCCCCCTCGGCCAGGCTGGGCGGTGAGCTCGAATTCACCACGCCGCGCGGCCGGCAAAGCGCACAGCCGCTCGACGAGCGTCCGGCGCGCCGCCAGCTGATGCTGCTCGGGGCCGACTTCATCGTGGCCCGCGCGCGCGTCGACAAGCAGGCGGGGACGCCGGTCCTGCGCGCCGCCTCGCTCGACTTCTACGGCGCCGACGGCAAGGCCAACGGCATCCTATGGCATGCCACCGCGAGCCCGACGCCGGAGCAGATCCTGCCCTCCCTCGCGGCCGGTCCGGTGGCGCTGGCGACGCCCTGGTTCGAATTCGGACGCGCCACCGCCGCACGCGCCGCCATGCGCACCCTTGACAGCGGCGACTACCGGCCCGCCGGCGCCGACACGCCCTTCCGGCTGGAGCTCGGGCAGCCCACCGGCGGCGGCGCCGTGCCCGCCATCGCCTGGCAGGGCATCCGCGGCATCCCCACGGTGACCGCCATGCCCATGACGCGTACTGCGCCAGGCGTCGGGATGCCGTCTTCGACCCGCCACCTGCTGCCCGGCGTGATCGGCGATGCCACGACGGTCTCGCTCTCGTTCGGCGCCGCGTCCTGGTGCCCCGCGCTGGGCGTGCGTCGCGCCGACGGCGCCCACGAAAGCGGCGACGGATCGGCGCTGCCGCTGCCGCTGCTCGAGGCGGCGCTCTGGAGCGGCCCCGGCGCCGGTTCGGCAAGCTGGCCCGGCATGCCGCTGGTGGCGGTCACCTTGCCCGGCATCGAGATGAATCCGGCTCTGCGGCCGTTCCATGAACTGGACACGCGCCTGCGCTACGACTTGCCGGCACTGGACGAGCTGTTCGCCTCGTCGCGTCTGCCGGAATCGCGGCCCGACGCCAAAGGAGCGCTGGTGCCGCCGCCGGAGCCGGTCGCCACCTCGCTCGACCTGGACGCGCTGCGCCTGGCCTGGCGCCGCGCACGCGACGTGCTTCTCCTGAGCCGGACCCAGGACGCGGTCGCCGGCGCCGCCTGGCTGCGGCAGGCGGCGGCGACGCTGGAGCTGCGCGAGCTGTTCGCCGGGGCCTCCTGGCGCGCCCATTTCGCGCTGAACACCGGCGAGCATGCCGGCGCCGGCGCGCTCGGCCTAGGAAGCTACGAACTGGGGCCGGACGACCCGCAAGCGCGCAGCCGCCTTGCCGGCGACCAGGCCCTGGCCGGCCTGAGCGCCAGCTTCACGGTCAATGGCGCTACGTTGGAGCCCACGGATGCGGCGCTGCTTCCGGCAGCGGGCGCGGGCGCG